>CAXBJE010000225.1:0-5869 GCA_963975525.1 uncultured Owenweeksia sp.
ATGCCTTTGAAGGGCTGATAAATGAAAGCAACCATCCCTCTTATTTTCTGTTTCTGGATATCGACCCCGCAAGGATTGATGTAAATATCCACCCAACTAAAACGGAGATAAAATTTGATGACGAACGGGCCATCCATACCATTATCCGTACAGCCGTAAAACATGCGCTGGGCCAATACAACATTGCCCCATCTCTTGATTTTGACTCCGATGTTGATTTTGTCCCCCTCCTGAAAAAAGGCCAGGTAGTTCCTCCACCGGGAGTTACCATTGATACGAGTTTCAATCCCTTTGACACTAAAACCTCTGGCGGCAATAATTTTCGGTCATCCAACTTTCAAACGGATTTGCGCAATAACCGAAACTGGGAACAACTTTACGAAGGTCTGCCTGAAATTAACACGGAAGAGACCAAGCAGGAAACCCTGGAAATGGGTGGGTTGGAAGACCGACAGAAAATGTACAGCCAGATTGGCAGAAAATACATTTTCACCAACCATGGAGATGGAATGATTATGATTCATCAGCAAAGAGCTCATGAACGCATTTTGTTTGAGCGCCTTTTCCAATCCCTTGAAAACAAGAATATTCCCAGTCAGCAATTGTTATTTCCACAAAATATCAACTTTACTTCAGGTGATTTTGAGATTTTAAAAACCTTGCTGCCATCCCTCCGCGAGATAGGTTTTGATTTGGATGAATTCGGAAAAAATGAATTGATTATCAATGGAATTCCACTTTATCTTGAGGGGAATAACGTGCAGAATGTATTGGAACAACTTTTGGAAGACGAGAAGGACCATAAAACGGAAGGGGTAAGCCAATCGCATGAAAGCCTCGCCAGAAGTTTGGCAAAGGTTTCGTGCATAAAAACGGGAGTGAGCCTGAATTTGGCTGAAATGCGAAAACTGATGGACGAACTTTTTGCCTGTACCCAACCTTATGTGGGCCTTAACGGCAAACCCATTGTAGTTAACCTGAATTTAGAAGACATCGACAAATCGTTTAATTAATGTATCAAGCACCATCTGGTTTTAAAATGCTGCCCGATGTAATCAAGAATCTCTTGATTATTAACGGAATATTCTTTCTGGCTACGTTTGTTCTAGGCAATACAGACAATATTAATCTGGTAAAGCTTTTAGGACTTCACTTACCTGGTTCGCCAGATTTTTACCCACACCAGATTGTAACCCACATGTTTATGCATGGTGGAATAGGCCACATCTTCTTTAATATGTTTGCCCTGTGGATGTTTGGCTACACACTTGAAAATGTGTGGGGCAGCAAGCGCTTCCTTATATATTATATGGCCACTGGCCTTGGGGCTGCGCTGCTTCACCTTGGGGTTAATTACTGGCAGGTTTATGAGCTGGGAGCTCAATTGCAAGCCGCAGGCTTTACCTCTGCCGACCTTACAAAATTGATAAACACAGGAAGTTGGGATTCCAGTTACAACGTTAGCAGAGACATTATTGAGAGCTACTACCAACACTACCACACTCCTACCGTTGGGGCCTCAGGAGCCGTTTTTGGAATATTGCTGGCCTTCGGAATGATGTTTCCCAACCAATACGTTTACCTTTATTTCGCCATCCCCATTAAGGTGAAATACTTTGTGATTGGTTATGGAGCGTTAGAATTGTACAACGGGGTTGTTGGTACCAATGATGGCATTGCTCACTTTGCTCACCTTGGCGGGATGTTATTCGGCTATTTGCTCATCCGCTATTGGCGCAGAAACAGTTATGATAGATATTACTAGAAAATGTCTGGAATAAGAGAAGAAATACGGAACTATTTTAGAGAGGGTGATGCCCTGAGCCGGTTGATACTGGTTAATTTAGGTATGTATTTGCTGTATTACCTACTAAAAATTGTTGCAGCACTATTTAATATCCATTCGCTCCCTCCTCTCTTTTTAGAGTGGACCTCTCTTCCAAGTAATCTTTCCGTCCTAATCACACGTCCTTGGACTCTTGTAACATATATGTTCTTGCATATTGGTTTTAGACACATATTTTTCAACCTGCTTATCCTATACTTTACAGGAAAAATTTTTATAGAATACATGGGTGGACGCAAACTCTTAAGTACATATTTACTTGGAGGTTTGGCAGGCGGTGCGCTTTACGTTTTATTCTACAACCTTTTTCCCGGTTTTGAAAATGCTGTGGCTGGTTCCACTAATAAGGGTGCATCTGCCGGTGTTATGGCTGTACTTATTGGAGCAGCCACCTATTCACCCCGATATCCTGTAAAGTTGTTTTTCGTCATAGAGATTGAATTTAGATGGATTGCCATTGCATTGTTAGTATTGGACTTTATTAATCTTGGGGACCAAGAGAACATGGGAGGAATGATATCACACTTCGGTGGCGCTGCCCTGGGATATTTGGTGGTTTCTCAATACAAAAAGGGAAATGACATTACCGAGGGCTTCAGCAAGTTTATGGACAACATTGCCAATTGGTTTAAGCCAAAGCCAAAAATCAGGAAGGTATATTCCAAAGCCCGCTCTGGCCCAGGTTTTCATGAGCGCAAAGCACAAAACCAGCAGCGCATGAATGATATTCTTGATAAGATAAACCGCAGCGGTTATGACAGCCTTACTAAGGATGAAAAAGATTACCTTTTTAAAATAGGTAAAGACTGATGGCAGAATCCCGAAAAACGGTTTTGGACGGCATTCTTTATTTCCTGAATATTATAGCCGCCCTGGGGCTGTTGCTCTCTTATCTGGCCTATTATATACCCCCCACTACTCTTTCGTTTTTCTCTTTCCTGGCCTTGGGCTACCCTGTACTTTTTATCCTCAACATTATATTTCTTTTTTATTGGCTCATCCGCTTAAAGCGGAAAATGTTTTTACCCCTTATTTGCATTGCCATCGGCTACTTGCACGTACCGCGGACGTATAGGTTTGGCACTACTAAAAAAGTAGTGGATACCGAAGAGCGAATAAAAGTGATGAGCTTTAACGTTAGGCTTCAAAATCAATACGAGTGGCTTGATGACAAAGAAGTGCCGCGCAAAATCTACGAGCTTATAGACATTGAAAACCCTGATGTACTGCTTTTACAGGAATACAGAAAGGAATGGCCTGCTGCCCCAAAGGATTTAGGCTATAAATATGTGCATCGCAACATGGGGAAAAGCGGTAAATACGGCTCAGCTATTTTTTCAAAATTTCCCATTACCAATAACCAAATACTGGAATTTGAGGGTGACTCTACAAGCAATCACAAATTTCATTTAGCGGATATTGAGTGGAACGGCAAAACCATTCGCTTCATAAACATTCATCTGGCCTCGGTTGGATTGGGCGATGCTGATTACAAACTACTTGAAAACCCCGAACAAGAGGAGCAGGAAAAACTGGAAAAGGGTTTACGATCCATTGCAAAATCACTTGACAAAGCCTTTAAACGCAGAGGCACACAAATAGAGAGTGTAAAGAAAGCTGTGGCAGATAGCCCTTACCCCGTTATCCTTACGGGAGATTTTAATGATGTACCACAATCCTATGTATATCATCAAATGGCTTTGGAGTTGCAAGACAGCTATATGGAAAGTGGCCACGGTTTTGCCAAAACCTATGTAAAAAGCCCCATCCCGCTAAGGATAGATTTCATATTCCACTCAAAGGAATTAAAGGCCTTTAACTTTAAAGTGGTGAATGAGGAACTGAGCGACCACTACCCTATTATTACGGAGCTGGAGTTTAGCCCTGAACCCTGACAGGGTTGACAAGCACGCAGCTTATAACCCTGACAGGGCTACTAAACAGACTGCTGATTAGCCCTGTCAGGGTTTATCAGGTAAGTGGTTCATCGTCATAACGAATCTAATTAACAGGAGGTAGAAACCCGGACAGGGTTTTGTGATTATCAAACCTTACTCCGCTATAAAGGAAATTACGTCTCCCTCATCGGTGACCAGATAGTACACTCCAGAAGTTAACTTTAGGCTGAAGTCCTGCTTCGGATTGTCTGCTTTGCCCTTATACACTTCAACACCCTTACTATCAAAAATTGAAAATTGATATTCTTTAAAAGGTTGTGCTGTGTTGGTTAATTTGAATGTCCCGTTATTAGGATTGGGATACATCCAGGTTTGCTGCCTTTTTATAGAGATGGTCTCCTCCAACCCAATTGTATTGAAATCTATTTTGCCTAGAATTAAATCAGAAGTAAAGCCTCCGGAATTGACATCTGCATCATCAATAGCCCCCATATAAAAGTATTCAGTAGATGACTTGCCTTGAGAGATGGCATTGAGTGTTCCAAGTATTAGGGGGGAATAAAAACCAACCGAATCTTCAACAACAATACTTCCGAGCTCTTTAAAATTCGAATCTATAATTGCCACGCCTAAAGCCGTAAAAGGCGAGCCTAGAAAGTCTTCAGATCTATTAAAGGAAATAAAGAAATAGCCCGATTTATAAATAGCCTCAAAGCCTGCTTGATAATGATACTTTCTTTTGGAAGAGTTAGTTAATGAAATTCTATATTTGTTTGTAATAGAGTCATTTATATAATCATATTCAACCAATGTTAATTGTTCCTGTATTGGGTCTGATGGTTTCCAATTACTAATATCAACGACCTCGGTATTTACAAAAACAAACTTATTGTTAATTAACCACCCACGATTAAATGGCACATTATTTATTGAGCTTACATGGTGAATACTAATCAAAGAATCCCATGATTTACTCAAGGTTAAATAATTCATTCCGCCAGAATTTTGGGCACTATCACGTGTTGCCTGAACAAACCAATTTCCATTTGGTAACTTAAAAGGACGGGCTCTTGGATAATAATCAACACCCCCTTTAGAATACTTTAGTTCCTTTCTTTTCAATCCTGAAGTTGCTGTATCAATGGAGATTTTATATACTTTATAATCAGTTGTTGATGCATTTCTCCCCATATAATACTCTGCCAATAGTATCAATGAATCACCATTTAATGTACTACCTGATATGTTGCCTATATAAGCCGAATCTGGCATAAGAGGCATACAATTGTAAATAGAATCTGAGGTAATATCACATAGGTCACAATTACTTAAATAAGGAAAAAATGCGCTTGAGTTCATTAACATACTCAGATTGTATCTTGACGCCAATACTTTTCCTTTTACCCCCTCGATCCAATCCAATTTATGATAGTGAAATCCCGGATTAACAGGTAGGTCAACCTTTTTTAAACTCAATAGATTCAATGAGCTACTGATGGTGCAATAATACACTTCTGTAGACGGATCAATTGGAGGAATCGAGGAGCTTGAAGAGACAATGCTATAGGTCTCCAAATAACTACTATCACTTTTATAATTGAGAAATGGGGTAGAATATTCATTCTTACCCAATAGATCAATATATGATTGAGAAAAGGCATCAACTTTGACAAAAATAAGGAGCGATGCAAAAAGCATCACTCCAAATTCACTTTTAAAAATTCTCATTTAGAAAAATTATCATATTAGGAAGGCATAATTCCTTTGGTACCCGTTTCCATAACAAAACGATGATAGTATAAGGTCACAACTCCTGTATAATAAGAGTATGGCTCCACTTCAGCCAATAATACTACATCAAAGTAAGTTTCTTCATCATCGATAATATCCTCACCTCCAGCTTCCCATCCTTGCAACTCAGTTCCAGTTAAACAAGTTGTAGGACTATTAGCATTACATGTTACGCAATTTAAGACATATGAACCTCCCCACAAATTGCCGGCTTGTACAGTGCCTGAGCCAGAAGATGAAGGAATAAAATTACCATTAACAACCGTGAATTGAACTAACTTAAAATCTAGGCTAGAATAACCAGGTGTTATTTGCTTCATAATGTAATTTTTCT
>CAXBJE010000226.1:0-5857 GCA_963975525.1 uncultured Owenweeksia sp.
CGGCATTTGGATCATACAAAAAAACAATCCTGAAGGGATTGAATATTTATAGAAAACACCGAACATAGGGCACTGACCCAAAAAGGGTCATATAAATTTCAATTGCCTTAATGTTTCTACAAACTTGTGAACCCTTCAGGTTCGGTCCCAACCCTTATCCCGACAATATTTAAGGCCTCCAAATTGTAGTCTAAGTACCCTTATTTAGACTGTGCAAATACAATCCTGAAAGGATTGAATGTTTATAGAAAATATAACAAACCACACCGTGCACGACCCTGAAAGTCTGCCCGGACGTTCAGGCGGGGGGCACATGGCTCTAATAATTTTCTCAGAGAAACATGCAACTTTTTTGCTTAATCTTACTCCAATAATTATGGAGAAGAAAAAAGTAAAAATCAGCTACGCCTGCCCCATTAAATGGGATGCCATGGAAAGCCTTGACGATAAGAACAAATTTTGCGGCTCATGTAAAATGAAGGTGCAGGATTTTACAAAGGACTCAGAGTTGAATACAGCCAGTGTTCACTGTGGCCGCTTTAGGATGAATCAAGTGGAGAGTATCAACAGAACTTTCAGCTTTAATCCGAAGCAGGTTTTTGTGGTTTCGCTTTTTTCTTTACTGGGAATGACTACTCCGCTTGCTGCACAAAATGAACCAATTAAAATTCCATCCAAATCAATCACGTCAGTACTCAAGCAGGATTTCACCTTGAGTGGTAAGGTTAAGAATTTAGAAACTAATCAACCAATTGAAGGTGTGAGAGTCTCTGTATCAAACTCCACTGGAAGACTTTTTACCACAAGAAGCGATTCATCAGGTTTTTTTTCGATTGAATTAATCGGTTATTCCGTTTTAGATGGCGACTTGAAATTTTGGATAAGTAAGGAAGGGTTTGTTTCGACTAATTTAAGAGCTTCGGAACTTCCAAAAGACTTGTCTATTGCTGAAATTTCAATTATTCCAAATCCTAAATCTGAGGTCATTCAAATATTATCAGTTCGAGGTTTAATGGTTCACAGCGTCACTATTCGATATCCTTATCTGGATGGAAAAATCTATAATGAAGATTTAAAGACCAACTACCGTCAATAACTATTATTCAATCTCATGAAAAAAGTAAAAATCAGTTATGCCTGCCCCATTAAATGGGATGACATGCAAGACCTTGACGATAAGAGCAAATTTTGTGGTTCATGCAAAATGAAGGTGCAGGATTTTTCCAAAGACACTGAATTGGATACTGCGGGGGTGCACTGTGGCCGCTTTCGGATGGATCAGGTGGAAAGTATAAACAGGACTTTCAATTTTGATCCCAGGCAAGTATTTGTGGTTTCTCTTTTCTCCCTTTTGGGGATGACAACACCATTGGCTGCCCAGTCTAATATTGACTCCGCTTCAACAGGTTTTCAATCCCAACAGATAAAACAGCAAAGCATTATTCTTACAGGATATGTAAAGGACAGCAGCACTAATGAGGGTATTCCTTTCGCCAACGTAATTATTAAAGACCCTGATGGTGGTGTCATTACAGGCGGGTCGAGCGACATTGATGGCCGTTTTACAATAACCGTAAGCCGAGAGCTTCTGAGTGTTGAAGGGGTGGTTGTTCAAGTATCAGTAATCGGCTATGGTAGTAAAACCCTTGCTGCCCCCGAAGTAACTTCCGAAACCTTGAAACTTGATATCAGCCTTAGCGCGTCTGCGTCTGAAATGACCACGGGCATTGTCATCTTGGGGGGCCTTAACGCCATTGACCCGGATGAAAAAACCACTTTCGACAACGAAGACCATAAAACCAATTATCGTCAATAATTTCAGTTTTTCCTTAATGGCGATGTAAGCTTCAAAGTCGCGACTATTTCAATAAGGAGAGATTTTTGCTAACACATCATATCATCAAAAATCACCTCTATGAAAAAAGTCACTTTGCATTACGCCTGTCCCATCAAGTGGGATGAAATGAAAGATTCTGGTGGAGGGAATAAGTTCTGCAGCCAATGTAAAGAGCATGTGGTTGATTTTACCACGGCATAAGAGTTAGATACCAACGGAGCAAAATGTGGTCGGTTTAGGATAGATCAGGTCAGCCATATTCAGCGAAGTTTTGCTATTGGTAAAAGCCACATTGTTGCCTTTTCGCTATTCTCCATTTTAGGGTTAACCCCGGATATTGGACTTGCCCAAAACAATTCAAATAATGTTAACAAGACAATTTCAGAAATGGTGGCTGATAGCACTTTTCACCTCAAGGGCGTTGTAAGGGACAGCCGTTGGGGACACACGGTAGAAGGTGCAAAAATTGTAATCCGCCAAACAGATGGCACAATAATGCAAGAGCTACAAACCAATTTCAATGGTAAGTTTTATGTTGATGTGTCCTCCGAACAACTAAAAAATGGGGACTTAATAATTGAAGTCACGCTGCCTGGTTTTGAACCGAAGAAAGTGAACCTTAAAGACGAACCGAAAGAAAAGCTCGTGGAAATTTCACTTAAAAGAAAGCCAGTGAAGACGGAGTTTCCACCTGTGGAATCACCGGATGTAAGGGGATATATCTCTCCACAATATTAGGACTTTGCCAAAGTTTGACTTAAAAATGATGAACAACCATTTTCCTAACATCGACCACTTTACCATCCACAATAAGCTGGCAGTAGTACATGCCTGCTTTTACCTTGTGCTGGTATTGCACCTTATTATCTCCTTTTTGTAACTCCAATGATAGGCTTTGCACCTCTCTTCCCACGTTATCCAAAATCAGCATTCGGGCTGATTCCGTATTTCTCCATTCATTCACTTTAATGGTAAATGTTGTAACGTCTGTAGTTGGATTAGGACTGATGGATAGAAATTCAACCACTTTGCTATCCCGCAATAGCGGCCTTTCATTTACACTAAAAAGGTTGCAATCCAGACTATAGGGAAAATTATCCTGAGTGCCGGCTGGAGTGGCGGTAACCGTCAATACACGTTCTTCTTTGGTAAAGGGGCTCATAATGCCGTTGGCATCTATAGCTGCCACGCTGATAAAATAGAAAGTACCATTTTGTAAGTCAGGTACGGTAAATGTATTTCCTGTAAAGCGGTAAACGGCATCAAAGTCAGGAGTGCTTCCGCTAAATTCCCTAACCCCAACTCTGTACTCCGGGCTACTGGCATTTGTAATTTCTACCCTTGCTCCTTGCGCGTCATTCTTTATGGTCCAGTCTGGTGATTCCATGCCAAGGGCCAACATCGCCAACGAAACTCCATTGATTAATGTATTGCGCTTTAGGTAGTTTACGTCCACATAAAAAGTATCCAGAATACCATCGTTATTGAGGTCTTTGCCCAGCACATCACGCGAAGTATGCTGGTGATCGTTATAGGAGGTGTCTGAAACTCCAGCATCGCCATGCTCATGGGCAGATGAAAACCGTATACTGGTAAAACCTTTCGCCCTAAAGGGAATATGATCACCACCACGGCCCACTCGGTCTTCCCTGTTTATGATTTCGATATTCATGGGCACCTTTACTGAACCTTTCATTTTTTCATCATAATACATCTTTACGGTACGCGCAAAACCCTGATGGGGAAGTAAAAAAGCCGTGCTGGCATAAAGCCTTACCATTGTACTATCTACCGAAAATGCAGGGTCGCAACCGGGAAAGGAAGCAGTTTCTCCACATACAATTCCACCCACCACATCATTGTTCTGCACCGCTTTTACGGCAATGTTATTTTGTTGACAATACTCTGCCATGGCCTCAGCGCCCAAAAGGCCTTGCTCCTCGCCCACAGTGAGCATAAAAACAATGGTATGCTCAAAAGTAAACTGGCTCATAACACGAGCTAGTTCAATAACCAAGGCAGTACCGCTGCCATTGTCATCAATACCCGGGGCAAAACAGTTAACATCGCAGCCCCCTTCGCAACGGCTGTCCATGTGGGCCTCAATAATTAAAATGGGGCTGTTGGGATCTGTTCCGGGCAATACGCCCAAAACATTCTTCAGGCCATTGGCTGGGCCACAAGGGTTGCTGATCTGGTCAAATTTGAGGTAAGCTGGCTGAAGGCGATTATCATTTCTTGAGCTAAACGACTGAAACTTTTTATATACCCATCTTCGGGCCGCGCCTATGCCCGTATCAGCAGAAAGTGTGTCCGAATAGGTATGGCGGGTATAAAACGTTTCGAGCACCTCCAAATAGCTCAGTAAAGAATCTGGGGAAAGTTCATCATCTAACATACAGGCTATAGGGCCCTGGGTATTTATTACCGTGGTAGCTGTATAATTGGCCGGGTTGTAATTTCCCTTTACAATATTATCGGCAGTGGTGCTGGTAATGGAAATATTGGTTTGGCCAATGAGAGAAATGGAAAACAACAAACCAACTAGGAGTACTAATTTACGCATCGCAATAAGTTTGATGGAAGATAGGGAAAAACATATTTAGGAGTTTTGCCCTTTTAAAATTCACCAATGTTATCCAGCCTACTTCTGTAAAAGTCTATTTGCGGCTTCTACTGCCTCTGGAACCAATGCATTCTCATTAACAATCCTTTGAAGCTCCTTGGGGCTTTTGGAAGTAAACCTTCGTTGAAAGCTTTTTATATGCCTCTCGCGTTGTTCAATCAATTCTTCCTCACTTGTTTTTACAGAGTAAAATATGGCTTTAATAACTTTTGAAATTCCTAGAATCCTAAATACCTCTTTAATTGATTCTAAATTTAGAGTAACATGGAGTATTAGTAAACTGGATAACATGACATTATACCGGAGCCAACCGAAGCCAATTGTATAAGTGGTGCTATAAAACTGTATCAATGAACTATGTGCGAGTAAGAGTAGAATTAAAAACAAAATACTCCAATAGCACCCCTTAAATGGAACAAGAATTAGAACGAAAAAAAGCCCCAAGGCACCTAACCATATAGAGTTTGAGACAGCATATTCAATTATATTACCGTTCTCCTCAACTTCCGCAGGCAAAAGCATAACGCTAATAATTGAAACCAGCGTAAAAGCAATTGCCACTCCCAAAGGGAAGTATTTTATTAAATGATGAAACTTCATGAATTCAAACTAAACGAATCGTCTTTCACGCATCCACTTCTGCAAATCATTAAAGCACTGTTGATTTATTCCATGTCCCATTAAATATTCTTTGTATTGATGAGAGACTTTAAGCTTTTCCAGGATTTTAACTGCATTGCGGGCAAGCTCCACCGGAAGCACCTCGTCTTGGGTGCCATGGCTGGCAAATACATCTAAATGGGTCAGCTCGCTGGCTTTAAACTTTTCAGGGATAATATCTTTAAGGATGTATCCGCTTAAAGCGAAAATCTTTTGAAACTTTTCAGGATGGCTCAAGGCGAGGGCATAACTCAGGATGCAGCCCTGGCTAAAACCGAATAGGTGCGTTTTCGTAGGATCAGTTCCATAAGCCTCGTGAACCTCATCAATAAACTTTAATATTATCACTAAACTTTCCTTTGCCTGAGGGATGTTACTCATTTTCCCGCCCATGTTGTCAAAGTTTATTTCGTACCAGGCAAAACCACCCCACGGAAGGGTTAATGGTGCTCGGGCACTCACAATCAGGCAATCTTCATTTAACATGGGAGCCATTGAAAACAAGTCCTGCTCATGGCTACCAAACCCATGCAACATCAATAATAAAGGTGGCTTCTCAGATCTATTCTTTGGTTCCAACACCTCGTGTACCAAACTTAAGTTCGCTTTTGTCATTACCTGATTTTATCTTTAAAAAAACTACCAATGTGCGTGGTTTTATCATCCCAGCCATGGTCAAAGTACTTTTTGATGGCGAATGAATTACTCGAAAATGCAATCTCATTCCACGGAAT
>CAXBJE010000227.1:0-5819 GCA_963975525.1 uncultured Owenweeksia sp.
GTTTCATTTGCCTCTGTTCTTCTACCGAAAGGTAAAAGTGATTGGTATTGCTACCATAGTAAAATGCACTTTGAAGCGGAGAATTAAATAGAAGATGGTTTAGATTGGTTTGGAGATAGTCAACTTCTTGAAGGGTAACTCCACGTTGAAAACTTTGTTTATTCTGACTTGAAGTTTTTAGGCTTTTTGTGGATGTGGTAAAAGTAAGTAGGTAATAATCCTCCTGACGATATATTTTCATTTCCACATCATGGAGCTTTTTATGCCGTACAGGCCTTGCTACGGCTTCCCAGATTTTTGTGGGTACTCCAAATTCGTCCGCGGAGTTTTTGGCTTCCACTCCGTGATAATTATCCAAAAGCTTTCCTAAGGTTTCAATATCTACATTGGTTTTTACACAAGCGAACGACTGATTTGAGTTCAGATTGCTATCAGCACTATAAATGAAAAATCTGTTTAATGGAATTTGTGAAATGGTGCTGGCATCAAGAGATTTCACTGTGGTTTGAGCTTTAACCTGATTTAGTCCAAGTAGGATCAAGAGAATAATGGAAATCCTAAGCTTTTTCATCAGTTAAGTTCTTTGGTGTATCCTCCTGGTGCACCTAATAACTCTAAATACACCGGCTCACGAAAAGTGTATTGCTCGGTAACTACTTCCCCGTAAGAGTTATAGGTAATTGTTATGGTGTCACCTTTAACTTCCCACCTGCCTTTATGCACAATTTTTAAATCAAGCATTTTATCCTCTTCCACAACTTTAACTCGCCCAAATCTTTTCAGGTAAAGTGTAGTTCGCGAATATTCCATTCCCATTATTTCGGTGCTGGAGCCATCATCATTATGAATCCATTTTGCAGGAACTCCTGTAGATTTAGAGTATGTGCCCCGGAGATCGGATTTTTTGAGGGGTTGTGCTGTGGTGGAAATACTAAACAAAATTATAAGGCCCAATAAATGAATGGGGACTAGAACCTTAACTAAAGGTGTGGGGAACCGTTTAACTGTACTCATGGGTAGCAAGATATTGGAAACATTGGTGCTGGGCTATCTATATTTGTGCCATGAAGAAAATCTATCACCTCTCTACCTGTTCCACTTGCGTGAGAATCATTAAAGAACTGAATCCTGCTAAGGATGTTGTGTTACAGGATATAAAGACTGAACCGATAACCGAAGCGCAAATAGATGAAATGGCAAAAATGGCTGGAGGTTATGAACCACTATTTAGCCGCAGAGCCATGAAGTACAAAAGCATGGGGCTGAAGGACAAAACCCTTTCTGAACACGATTACCGCCAACTGATTTTAGATGAATACACCTTCTTAAGTCGGCCGGTAATGATTGTTAATGACCAGGTTTTTGTGGGTAATTCCAAAAAAGTTGTGGAAGCCGCCACGGAAGCAATGAGATAATTTTCCTTACTCTTTACTCCCTTTATCCTTCCTCGTTCCCTCGTACAAATCGTAGCGCACCAACCAGCTTTCCAGCTTAGCGTTAAATAGCGGGATTTTTAATGATGGTTTTAAGCCAACATACTTTAAGCCTTCTTTACTTGAGGTAAACATCCAGGCGGTAAATCCGGGGAATTTATTCTTAAGAGTATCACCAATTCCTGTGTATAGTTCAGGAATATCAGCGTCAAACTTTATCCCGTAAGGGGGATTGAAAACCAGGATGCCGGGTGTCTTAATCTCACGGCTCGATTTAAAGTCCAGAAAATCGGCCTTCTCAATTTTTATTTGCTCATCCAGGAGGGCCGTTTTGATGTTACGTCCCGCCTTTAGTAAAACACGAGGGTCTTTGTCAAAACCAAGGATGGTGTAGTAATAGTTTTTCTCCTTTTCCAAGGCCTTCTCAAAAAGCATGTCGTGTAGCTCTTTGTCAAAATTCTTCCAGTTTTTAAAGGCATATTCCTCCCTAAACACACCAGGAGGAATATTATGTGCGATCATCGCTGCTTCAATCAAAAAAGTGCCTGAACCGCACATTGGGTCAATAAGATGGCTCATTCCCTTAAAGCCAATGAGGCCTAAAATACCAGCGGCAAGTACTTCATTAATGGGGGCAACATCGGCTTCTTTGCGGTAACCTCTACGGTGTAGCGAATGGCCTGAACTGTCCAAGGAAACAATCACATTCTCATTGTGGATGTAAACATCAATTCGGATGTCCGGATTATCAGTATCAACGGAGGGTCTTTCTCCAGTGTTTTCGCGGAATCGGTCAACAATGCCATCCTTTACCTTTTGAGCAATGTACAGGGTGTGATTAAATTGTCTGGAAAACACCGTGGCGTTTACCATGATGGTTTTGTCAATATCAAAGTAGTCTTCCCAGGCAATTTCCTTAATGCGCTTATAAACCTCCTCCTCATTACGCACTTTAAACTCTTTAATAGGCACCAATATGCGCAGTGCGGTACGAAGCCAGTAATTGGCCTTATACATAAACCCTGCATCGCCTACAAAGCTTACGCCCCGCTTTACTGGCTTAATGTCCATTGCACCTAGTTGGCGTAATTCTTTGGCGAGTACGTCTTCCAGGCCGTGCATGGTTTTGGCCAGCATTTTAAAATTGTTGCTCATATTAATTTTTTGTCAATTTAGAAATGGGTGTTAGGAATTGATTAGAAAGATATGCTTCAGTTATATTGGATTCTAAACATTTTCCTCAAGCACCAAACAAGCTATTTCCTGCCATTCCACCGATTCTATAAAATTTGTGATTTGAGCCATTTTGCTTTCAATCAAAGTGGCAATTTGAGATGTGTTTAAATTTCCGGGCCGTAACAAAATAATTTTTGGAGGAGCCCCTTCCATAGCGGCCAATTCTTGAAAATCGCTATCAAAAGTGAGGATGGAGTAGTTTTTATCTTGGGCGTATTTCCAAATGGATTTGTCTGCAATTCCTAAAGGATAAATCTGGTTCACCGAGATTATTTCAGTGAAATGTGATTTCAATTTTTTAATAAGTCTATAGGAAATGTTTTCGTCCAGTAAGAGCTTCATCAGGTAGCAATCTTTACTCGGTGCTCCCTGTCAGCTGCATACGCAAGGCATGCTCTTATATGCTCATCTTTAAGTTGAGGAAAATCTTTAATAACATCTTCAACAGACATACCTGAAGCTAACCAACCAAGCACGTCCTGCACAGCTATACGGGTACCTTTTATGCATGGTTTTCCAAACCGGATTTCAGGATTTATTTCGATGAATGTCTTGTAGTCAATCATAAATTCAAAAATAAGGTTTTGAAAACTTTATTTCTTCAAAAAATGGTAGCAACTCGTATCAAAACCGTTACTCCTCAGCAATTTTCTCCGCCTTTATTTCCACCAAGTCATTTGGCGTTACAACGGCTTCTGAAAAAATAACATCATTTTCAACTGTATCACCCACCGAAATTTCTGTGTAAATGGTATCCAGCCACACCTTATCATTTTGTGAGAGGCGGATGGAATATGTTACCACACTCTTTTTTTCGGGGGAAGTCATTTTTAGGCGTACGCCATACACCTCTTCATTTCCGAGTTTCATTTTAAAAACTTCATCCGAAACCAAAAAGGGATCACCGTTATCAACGCTCGTTGTGGTATCGCTGCTACAGGCCGCTAATCCGATAAGTGCAAGTAGTATAAAACTGTATTTCATGATACTTTTAAATGAGGCGCAAATGTAGCGATAATGCGAGAGCAACAATGTTTTGCTTTATTTGCAGTATGGCAAATCTTTCTACCCTCGATTGGATTATTGTGGTCTTTTTTATGGCCCTGTTTGTATTCATAGGTGTTCGCTTTCGCGGAAAGGCGGGCAGCAGTCTTACCGACTTTTTCCTTGGCGGGAGAAACCTGCCGTGGTACATAGCCGGGGGAAGTATGGTAGCCACCACTTTTGCCGCAGACACGCCACTTTGGGTAACCGAAAAAATTGCTCAGCATGGGGTTTCAGGTAACTGGCTGTGGTGGAATATGTTGATAGGAGGGATGCTAACGACCTTCTTTTTTGCTCGCCTCTGGCGCAGGGCCGAAATAATCACGGAGCTCGAATTAATGGAACTACGCTATAGCGGCCCCATTGCTCGCTGGTTAAGGGGCGTAAAAGCCGTCTATCTTGGTTTGTTCCTTAATGTGGTAATTATTGGTTGGGTAAATGCTGCGCTCATTTCTATTATTGAAGTGTTTTTTGAAGTGCCCTACGAAACAGCATTTTGGGTAACCGCAGCCGCCATGGTTCTTGTGGCTTTCTATAGCTCTATTGCTGGTTTACTTGGTATTGCCATGACTGATTTTGCCCAGTTTATTATAGCCATGACGGGATGCATCATACTAGCTGTTGTAGCCCTTAATGCCCCCGAAGTTGGAGGTATTGCTGGTTTAAAAGCAAAGCTACCTGCATGGCGCCTGGATTTATTGCCAACCATTGGTGGTGGAAGTGATATTGCGGTTGGAACCTTTTCGCTTACCGCAGGAGCCTTTTTTAGCTACATAGGCTTGCAATGGTGGGCCAGCTGGTATCCCGGTAACGAGCCTGGTGGCGGTGGATACATTTCGCAAAGAATGATGAGTGCCAAGGACGAGAAGAATGCAGTTTACTCCAGCCTGTTTTTTCAGATTGCCCACTACGCGCTTCGTCCTTGGCCATGGATAATTGTAGGACTTTGTGCTCTGGTGTTGTATCCGGATTTACCGTTAGAAGATTCCCGAAAAGGCTTTATAATGGTGATGCGTGATTTTTTACCTAGCGGAGTAAAGGGGCTTTTGTTTGTGGGATTTTTGGCTGCTTATATGAGTACCATTTCTACTCAACTAAATTGGGGAAGTAGTTACCTTACAAATGATTTGTATAAGCGCTTTATGAAGACGGAAACGGAGTTTGCTAAAGAAGAATCCGCTCAAAAACATTACGTAAAAGCAGGAAGGATAATTACTGTTTTAATTATGCTTGTCGGACTTTTTGCTACTTCACAAATCACCATGATAGATACTGCAGCCCAGTTTCTTATTGCAAGCGGGGCTGGCCTTGGTATGGTGCTCATACTGCGCTGGTACTGGTGGCGCATTAATGCGATTACAGAGCTTGTGGCTACATTAGCCCCTTTTATTGGTTTGGCCATTGCCAAATATGCCTTACCGGGAAGGGTGCCTGAAGAGTTCTTCGTGCAAAACGGGGAGTTTATTTTCACAGTGGTATTTACCACAGTATGTTGGTTAGCCACCGCATTTGTAACCTCGCCAACCCATCCAGATACTTTAAAATCATTTTACGAAAGGGTAAAACCCGGAGGCTGGTGGGGACCTTATAAAGTGGCCTCACAAAACGATAGAGAACTTCCGTTTCTTTTTGTGGCCTGGCTTAGCGGGGTGGTAATGGTTTACGGTGTTCTATTCTTTATCGGCTATGGCATTTTTCAAGAGTGGACATTATTCTTTACCTGGCTCATAGCTGCCACAGCGGGTTTCTTCATAATGCGTTGGGGGATGGGCAAAGCCGGGATGAGGTAGAATAAAATATTCGAATTTTCAAACTTCAAATTATCAACTCCGGTTGCTAATGCTACCTTCGCGCCCTTGGAAACCTGGGTTTATATACTACTCTTTTTTGGTGGATTTGCTGCGGGCATCATCAATACCCTCGCGGGTAATGGTTCTGCTATTACCTTATCCATATTAATATTTACGGGCCTTCCGGCAGATGTGGCCAATGTTACCAACAGAGTAGGGGCCATGGTGCAAACTCTCACGGCCATTGGCAGTGTAAGGAGGAGTCCACGTACCCGCTTCCTTTTTAAGGATGGAATGTGGTTTATGGTACCAGCAA
>CAXBJE010000228.1:0-5788 GCA_963975525.1 uncultured Owenweeksia sp.
CCCACTAAGTGGAATTAGAGTTTTTGTATAGCCCCCGTTATCTGTAAGAACTGTATCCAACTTCAAACTGGTACTAGCCACATTAATCACATCAGTTGTAGAGTATCCGGTAGGTGCCCCTCCATAAATATTATACATTGAAGCTGCCAGACTAACGGTGCTGTAAATATCAGTAGCACCAATATTCTGAGCAATAATATTACTGGATAAATTGGCTGCATGCACCTTATTCCAAAGACCTGCTCCAAAAGAACCGTTTAAACCATCAATCTCATTATAAGTTATTGTTGAATTTTTAATAGCAATAGGACCTTAAAGGCCACAGTGGAACTTGTAATATATAACCTCTTAGATTGATTTACAGGCATGTATATACCACCCCCATAAGCCTCTGTATTTGAAAATAGATGGTTTGAATTAATGGTGGAGTTTTCTACGGTAAGCTGATTTTCACAATAAAGACCCCCACCTTTGGCAGGAGCATCAAAATGAATGGCCGAAACTATGTTTTCTGAAACTGTGGATCTCTTTACTAAAATAGTTGTATTGTAATCGGAATATAGGCCGCCACCAGCAGCGGCAGGATTACTAAAAACCCATATGCTTTCCCCAGATTTCACTTCATTTTTGGAGAGCACCGATTGATCTAATGTAAATGATGAATTACGATCAATATAAACACCTCCGCCATGGGCATATCCGTTAGAACTATCAATGGTTTTGTTATCTGATATAATGCTACCCCTTACCATTGAGTTTCCATTGCGCTGCAATGCAATGCCGCCACCCTTAGCCCTAGAAATGATAGTGGAATTAGAGATGTTCTGGTTTTTTAAAACAAATGAGTTTAACATATTTAAGGATTTAGCATAAATCCCACCTCCCATACTTTCTGCTTCCCCACCACTTCCAGATTTGGTGTAGGTTGAATTATTTTGAACATGGGTGCTATCAAGGTTTACAAGCCGTCCTGAATAAATACCACCGCCATGGGCATAGCAGTCATCTGGTGCTAAAGTTATTACCTTGTTTCCATCCACAAGGCATTTGCTCATAGTAATGTCTTCCAAACCAAATATTCCACCACCTCCTGTCCAATACGAAGCTGTTGCAATAACGGACTCGGACAAAATGCAGTTATTATTCACCAAATTGGAATTGTACATCCTCACCTCTGATCTACTAAATACACCACCACCATAGGCATTCCCCCGATAATAGTTGGCTACGGAGTTATGGTTTATAGTACTGTTATAAATCAATACTAACGTAGAATCGGCATATATGCCCCCGCCATGAGCCTGATTGAGGCCCATACCTGAAGGAGTAGCCAGATTGTTGGATATTTTACTATCCCAAATTTCCAATTGAGATGCATCAGCATAAATACCTCCACCATGTGAGATTGTTATTCCGTTGGCCTCGTTACTTGCAACTTTCGAATTTCGAATGATCAATTTTCCATTTCTGTGATAAATTCCCCCACCAAAACCGTTAGAGGCATAGCCCTTGGCAATAACCAAGCTGTCTAAAATCACTACATCACTTGCGGCAATTCCATTTGTATTAAAAACCCTTTTATTTCTTTCTCCGCTTATCACCAAAGAATCGGAGCCATTATAAAGCCCTTTAATGGTGAGAGTTTTATCAATAAGCAAAGCACCTTGTGTAAGATGAATAGTATCATCATTTCCGGAAAGTAGATTAGGGGAAAACCTAATGATATCACCAGACTGCGCAAACAAAATTTTAGACCTAAGGGAATTAGCAGACCCGTTATCCAACTTTGTAAATACAGTATGCGTTGTTTGAGCGCGTAATCCAAATGCTAACAAGAAGATGAAAAGAGGAAAATAGAATTGTTTCATGTATGCCGGACTTGAGAATAATTGAGCCTGAAATCCAAAAATAATGCATTTCCCCTACAAGTAATTGTAATAATCAGAACTACTTACATTTGATTCGAACTCTAGCCTCCAATCATTTTTGAACATTAACACATGAGTAGAGCTAACGAATATTTAACCTATGTAATCACCCCAACGGGCACTTTACAAATAGATGCCACGGAAAAGGAGATAACTGCCATTTCCTTTTTATTTGAGAAACCGCTACCCAAGGACAATCCCAACCGCCTGTGCGAAGAAGCTGCCTTTCAATTGAAAGCCTACTTTAATGAAAAGCTTCAAAAGTTTGATTTGCCGCTAAAGCAGGATGGCACTGATTTTCAAAAGAGGGTGTGGGAAAAACTAGTGGAAATACCATTTGGCAAAACCATTACCTATGGGCAGCTGGCCACCCAATTAGGTGATCCAAATTATGTGAGAGCCGTTGGTTCGGCCAATGGCAAAAACCCATTGGCTATTGTAGTGCCTTGCCACAGGGTAATTGGGGCAAACGGCAGCTTAGTTGGATATGCAGGCGGGCTACCTCGCAAAAAGTGGCTGCTCAACTTTGAGGGGCACCTTACAAGTGGACAGCTGGAAATGTTTTAAAGCGAGTTTTTATATGTAGTGTAGTGTTATGCTGAGTGCCCCATCTAGGCCTAGCCGAGAGGGGGCGTATCGAAGCATAAACGGCTTTAAAAAAACCTCATAATTCACCCTTCGATACTTTTTCTTTTCTGGCTACTCCTAAAAGAAAAAACTCAGGGTGACAACCCTACTCCACCATCACTTTTCTAAAAACGGGCACAGCTCCGTCCAACTCTGCCTGTAACATATATAGTCCTTTTGGTAGCGCATTCAGCTCCATACGTACCTCATATCCTGAACCGATGGATTCCAAAACCACGCGGCCCTGCTGATCAATTAGCTTCAGATCAATACTATTTACAAACTCTTCAAACTCCAGTTGAATAAAGTCTTTGGCTGGATTGGGATAAAGGGCAAAATCTCCATTTTCAAGTTCTTCAAAACCAACAGTGCCTTGACCGCCTAAAAAGCGCCCGGCTGTTATTACATTGCTGCTAAAGCTATTTTCATAGGTCTTCCCCACTAATACCAACCTGCCATTAGGCTGTATGGCGGCAGCCTCGGCTTCGTCATCATTGCTGCCCATATTTTTTGTGGAGATGCCATCATAATTGAATGATTTGTCTAGGCTGCCATCTGAACGATAACGAACCAAGGCAAAATCTATATTCCAGATTCCCTCTGCTTCTCCGGCTGCCAAAATTTTTCCATCACCTAAAACGGAAACCGAAATAGCCCGTGCATCACCATTCAAAATGGGCGTGGTTACCTTTCCATTACTGCCAAAACTCTGATCCAAGGTGCCATCAGATAATATTCGGGCAACCGCAAACTGATACTCGCTGTTCTTGTAAATATCTCCCGCAAGTACAAACTTTCCATCACCTTGTTCTGCTACATCATAGGCACCAGCATTATCACCAAATGGTATGGTAGAGATACCATTTCCCCCAAAAGGGGTATAAAACGTTCCATCCTCATTAAACTGAGCAATCATAAAATTTTTGTCGCCCTGAGCATAACCAGAACCAACTGCCAGAATTTTACCATTGCGGCTTAGCATCAACTTCTCAATTTGTACTGTACTTCCACCCAGACTAAACTTTACCATACCACTATCGCCAAATGCCAGGTTTCGGCTGCCATTCTCATTATAGCCCAACAAAATTCCACTTACACCCGTAGAATTAAAATAGGCATAACCCCCTACCACAAACTTTCCATCAGGCATCGCTACTATTGAATTCCAGTACGAGGAGCCATACCAGCCTTCCCTGAAAACCATACTGGTATCTCCAAACGCCATATCCGGGCTACCGTTTGCATTAAACCTATTAATCACTAGCCCAGATTGAGAGTTTCGGTACGTTCTGGATAAGGCTAAAATTTTGCCATCACCTTGCACTGCCACATCTTGAACGTTTGGGTCAAAATCCGGAAATCTTATATCAGCTATGCCAAGTGTTCCAAACGTTAAGTCCAGGTTGCCATACCTGTCCAGCCTAACTAATACAGATGTTACCTCTGCTTTATTAACGGTAGCTCCAATAACAATTTTATCATCTGACTGCATGGTAACGCAAGTGGCACCGTCATCATAACTTAAGTCGAGTATTAGCTTTCCATCTCCGTTAAAAGAGAGGTCGAATTCGCCTTCTTGCGAAAGCAGAAGTAAAGGGAGGGTAAGGGTAAAAAATAGGGTAAATATATTTTTCATATTGAAATAGGTTTTAAGAAGTTGGCAGCGGGTATTAGGTATTAGGTATTAGGTATTAGGTATTAGGTATTAGGAAGCTATAAATCATAAGCGGGGGTAAAACCATTTACATTTTCCCACATGCAATACTGAGTGCCTTGTTTATTGAAAAACACCAGATAATCTATGTTTCCGATATCCAAATAGCATACTGCTCCGAATGAAGTAAATGGAGCTTTATTTCCATTTAATGCCAGCTCAGGGTCGGTTATGGTTTTTGAAGAGCCCCATCCTACCTGGCCAGATTTGGTATTGTAAATGGCATATTCATCACCGGCCTTGTTTAGCACCAACATCCCCAATGGTTTGCTGGAACTAAGGTTTATGAACGCCATGCCGGTAATACCTTGTGCGTTAAACGGGCATCCACCGCCAAGGAATGAACCAATGGTATAGGTATATAAGCTAAAGGTGTTGCCGCCATGCATCCGCTGGTATGTATTTCCATTAAGATCAAAGAAATAAACATCGCTGGTACCTGAACTGCTACGGTAAACGCCACCCGCCCCAACGGAAGTAAGCTCTAACCCTCCATCTGCCAAGTCACTTAAATTATATGGCCCTGTAAGCACATTGTTATCCTGGCTAATCATAAATCGATTGCCTGCCTTATTAAATAAAGCCACCCGGTTATAGCGCATATTTACCGCAGCACCAATGGCGCCAAAGTCTTTTACTATACCATCCCAATGCGAGGTTGCTGCAGGTGGTGTATTCCCACTACCAATAGGCACGCAGTTGGTTACATCATATTTATTAGATAACTGAACACTCACCACTCTGTTATCATAAACACTACGTACCACATAGCTTACGGGCTTTCCGCTTCTTATATCTCCGGCACTCGCCAGTTTATTTACCAGGCTGTCTAAGGTGCTTGCATCCACTACAGTTCTTAGGGTTGCTGATGCCTCTCCCCCATAGGCAAAAACCTGTATTTTTAGATTGCTGAGTGTGCTCAAATAACTGGCATCTACACTACCACCACCGCTGGAGGCAATAGCACTAAAGCTTCCGCGAATACCGGCCTCCAAATCAAAACTGGAAGCGGTGGACTCTATTAGCATATAATATGTACGACCATAGGTAACATCGCTTACATAAGTAGCCGGATTACCAGGCTGAACATATTTGGCCAAATCATCAGGGGTTACACTACTTGCAAAAAGCTGATCGCGATTGGTGGGTATATCAAAGCTCATGGTATAATAGCTTTGGTTTAGCTGCACCAGGTAAGATGAATATGATTTATCCGTATTAAGGTTCAGGTAGCCTTCCAGCTCCAAAAAGGCATTTTCATAGTCCGCTTCCACAGCAAGGGCAAATTGCTTGCGGCTTTGAATATTTTTATAGGTAAAATTAAAATTGGCGGGTACCACGCCTGAGGAGCTGTTAATGATTTGGTTCATGCCATCGGTAATGGTACTTTTTTTAACCTCATCTACCGTAAAGGAAGATTGCTGATTACCATCGATAATATCATAGGAGATGGTACCGCCTGCCCTGTCAACAGCAATTACATCTGGCGTGGCTTTACGCAGAGAACTGCCCTGTAAAA
>CAXBJE010000229.1:0-5746 GCA_963975525.1 uncultured Owenweeksia sp.
AATCTCCTTCCCTAAGGCCAGTATGTTGGCCGAACACCTGGAGTTATTGGAGCAAGCTAAGCAGCGCGATCACCGAAAGTTGGGTAAAGAACTGGAGCTTTTTACCTTTTCACAAAAGGTGGGTCAAGGGCTTCCGCTTTGGTTACCAAAAGGGGCTGAGTTACGTGAGCGTTTGGAGCAATTCCTGAAAAAGGCACAGCGCACCGCAGGCTACCAACCCGTAATTACCCCACATATTGGGAATAAAGAATTGTATGTAACCAGTGGCCACTACGCGAAATATGGTAAGGATAGCTTTCAGCCCATCAACACACCCGAAGAAGGTGAAGAGTACTTGCTAAAACCCATGAACTGCCCGCATCACTGCGAAATCTATAAAAGTTCACCACGCTCTTATCGCGACCTTCCCGTAAGGTTTGCCGAGTTTGGAACCGTGTATCGTTATGAGCAAAGTGGCGAGCTACACGGATTGACTCGTGTACGTGGCTTTACTCAGGATGATGCCCACCTTTTTTGTACTCCGGATCAGTTGAAGGAGGAGTTCAAAAAAGTAATTGATCTTGTTCTTTACATTTTTAAGACACTGGATTTTACAGATTACACCTCACAGATTTCTCTGCGTGATACCGAGAATCGGGAGAAGTATATTGGAAGCGATGAGAATTGGGAAAAGGCCGAGAATGCTATTAAAGAAGCGGTTGCAGAAAAAGGATTGCCTTTTGTGATTGAATATGGCGAAGCAGCCTTTTATGGTCCTAAGCTAGACTTTATGGTGAAAGATGCCTTGGGCCGCCAATGGCAACTGGGAACCATTCAGGTGGATTATAACCTTCCTGAAAGGTTTGAACTGGAGTACAAAGGTGCAGACAATGAGATGCACCGCCCTGTGATGATTCACCGTGCACCATTTGGTAGTATGGAGCGCTTTGTAGCTGTATTGCTGGAGCATTGTGCTGGTAATTTCCCAACATGGTTAACTCCCACACAAATAGCCATTTTGCCTATTTCTGACAAATACATGGATTACGCGCAGAAAGTTTCGTATTTGCTTAAAAATAGCGACCTTCGCGCCCTCGTTGACGAGCGTGCAGAAAAAACCGGACGTAAAATTCGGGATGCGGAAGTTTCAAAAGTTCCCTACATGCTTATTGTTGGCGAGAAAGAAGAAGAATCGCAAACCGTTTCGGTTCGTAAACATGGTGAAGGAGATATCGGCACCATGAGCATTGAAGAGTTCATCCAAAAGATGAATACTGAAGTGAACGAGCAGATGGGCGAATTCAACAATTAAGAGTTTATAATTAAAATAGAGTAACACTGGCTAAAAGATTTAATTCCAGAAACAGAGGGCCCGTCCGCAGAGCTGAGGATGCCCATCAGATCAACGACAAAATCCGCTTCCCAAAAGTGCGGGTTATTGGCGATAACATTGACAGTCAAGGTATAGTATCCATTGATGAAGCCCGTAGGATGGCTGAAGATGAAGGTCTTGATTTAGTGCTTATTGCTGAAAAAGCTGATCCACCGGTAGTAAAGATTATTGATTACAAGAAATTTCTTTACGACCAGAAAAAGAAACAAAAGGAAATAGCCCAGAAGGCTCAGAAAACCGTGGTTAAGGAAATCCGCTTTGGACCCAATACCGATGACCACGATTATGAATTTAAGAGAAAACACGCAGAGGCATTCTTAAAAGAAGGCAGTAAGCTTAAAGCTTATGTATTTTTTAAAGGGCGTTCAATTGTGTTTAAGGATAAAGGTGAAATCTTATTACTCCGCCTTGCTACAGATCTTGAAGAGATTGGCAAAGTGGAAAGCATGCCCAAGCTGGAAGGTAAGCGTATGATAATGATGGTAGCACCGAAAAAATAGTATCAAGTACCAGGTATTAGGTATCAAGACACGCTTCTTAATACATGCTACCTAATACCTGATTCCAGAAAGAAAGTTAAGAACCCGATATAAAAGCAAGAGACAATGCCAAAGATGAAAACAAAGGCTAGTGCCAAAAAGCGATTTAAGCTTACCGGTACTGGTAAAATCAAGAGAAAGCACGCTTTTAAAAGTCACATTCTGACCAAGAAGACGACTAAAGCAAAGCGTAACCTTACCCACAGCGGACTTGTAGACAAGGCCGATGAGGGCAGTATCAAAAAACAACTTTGTATCTAACAAATACTTAGAGTTATTAATTAACCCTGGGTAAGGCCCAACAAGTTCCGCACACAGAGTACGGGCGCCTTGCTCAAAAAATTAAAATAATATGCCAAGAGCAACAAATTCAGTAGCCTCACGGGCTCGTAGAAAAAAGATCATGAAGCAAGCCAAAGGATACTTTGGCCGCAGAAAGAACGTATGGACAGTAGCTAAAAATGCCGTTGAAAAAGCAATGGTATACGCTTACCGTGACCGTAGAAATAAAAAGAGAAACTTCCGCGCCTTGTGGATTCAGCGTATTAACGCTGGTGCCCGCCAGGAAGGAATGAGTTACTCTGCTTTTATGGGTAAAGTAAAAACCAGCGGAATAGAGCTTAACAGAAAGGTACTTGCCGATTTGGCCATGAACCACCCTGAAGCTTTTAAAGCTGTAGTGAAGAAAGTAAAATAAATACCAACTCAGGTTCTTAACTTATAAAAACCCGCCTCGGCTAAGCTGAGGCGGTTTTTTTGTTTTATCCCTTTTCCAAATTTGAAAACTATTTTTGCCTCAAATCCTCTTCACATGAAAACCATTTCACTAGCCCTGCACGGTGGTGCCGGAACAATAAGCCGTAGCCACATGAGTCCGGAAAAAGAAACTGCTTTTAGAGCCACTCTACAACTGGCGCTCAACACAGGTTACGGTATGTTGGAGAATGGAAGTTCTGCCTTAGATGCTGTTGAAGCAACCGTAAAGGTGTTGCAGGATTCCCCGCTTTTTAACGCTGGTAAGGGAGCTGTATTAACCAATAATGGAACTCACGAAATGGATGCCTCTGTTATGGATGGCTCCAATTTGGAAGCCGGTGCTGTTGCGGTGTAAGTGGTGTAAAAAACCCCATTTCGCTGTCGCGGATGGTGATGGAGAACTCCTGCCATGTATTGTTGATAGGAGCTGGAGCAGAGGAGTTTGCAAGAACTCAAAAAGTAGACTTTGAAGAAGAAGCATACTTCTACGATGAATTACGGTATCAGCAATTGCAGGAGGCCAAAAAGAACAATGTAACCCAGCTGGACCACTCCCCTCTCAATGAAAAGAAATACGGAGCCGTTGGAGCTGAGACGGGCTTTTGTTTTAAGGCTCTTTAGATTGCCAAGCATATATTATATGAAAACTAACTACTGCTTTACAATTTTGAAGTGTGCCCGATCTCCTTTTTCGTTTTTAACGGCAATCGTATAAACGCCTGGTGCCCAATATGAGTTAAGAGATATAGTTTCGGACTTGGTGTAGGTTTCTGAGAATACTTCATTCCCAATTGCATCCCTAATCACTACATCAATCTTTCGATACAACTCGTCAAACTCAATAATAAACTTATCAGTGGTTGGATTTGGATAAACCTTTAAATGGCTGGCAAAAGCCTCCTCAAGACCTATATGGTAACTCATGCAGGCGGAGGTATCTGTACAACCGTTCTTTGAAATAATTACAGCATAGCTGCCATTCAATGTAGGTGTAAACATTTGGCTGGTTTCACCACTTACCGTAGAAGAGTCACAAAACATCCATTGGTAGGTTGCGGAAGGTTCATTAGCCATTAACCCAGATGTACTCGCGGAAATGGTTGTGTCAATATCTGTAACTGCAAGACTGATATTAACTATGATATCACAACCTAATGGGCTAAAAATGGTATCAGAGTAATTTCCTGTTTGAGTCCAGATATGCTTCCCACTTGGAGAGACAAATGGACCACATGAAGAGATTGTCTGGTTAACAGTTGATGATACGCCTAGACTGAGGCTAATAGTTCTTATTAAGGTATCACAACCTGCTACACTTATTGTTGTATCATGATAAATTCCACTTGTTAACCAGACTTTGCTTCCACTTGGTGCAATTAAACTATCACAAGTTGAAAGAACGGAGGTGACTGCCGATGACTGGCATTGTGACTTCTTGACTATAAAAGCTTCCGTATTGTTTGTAGATAAAAATGAATATCCTGAGAAATAAACGCCTCCATAAAAATCTGTTGCTATAGCAAAAGAGTTATCACCATAGGCGCGACCAAACCGATCTCCCCATAAAAAATTCCCGGTTTGGTCTAATTTGCAAACGTATGCTTCTGAACTATTTGTACCTCCTATAGAGTTAACCTCATATTTTGTTAAGTATGGATCTAAATCCGCTTTTCCAATAAAGACTCCTGTACAATAAAGGCTTCCACTCAGGTCTGTAGCTATATCATTCCCATAATCCTCATTACTTCCTCCAAAAGTTTTTGCCCAAACAAAATTTCCTGCCGAATTTAGTTTATGTACATAAACATCTCTTTTACCTTTTGATCGATGCATCGACATCCCAATACCTGGATCAAAATCCATTTGCCCCATAAAGTGACCAATTGTTATCACATTCCCGATTCCATCCAGAATAAGGCCATGTCCTTCATCTTCACTAGGGCCAGAGAGTTGTTTTGCCCATACATGATTACCTAGACTGTCCAACTTACTGATAAAGGCATCATCCCAACCAACCGCTGTATAATTCTGTTGTGACAAACCGGGATCAAAATCCGCTGTCCCTTTAAAATAACCAGTGAAGTATACATTACCTGTATTATCCACTTTCAAGGCAGTCCCAACGTCTTTATCGGTCCCTCCAAACTGCTTTACCCAAATCAAATTACCTAATGAGCTAAGCTTTAAAACAAATACATCCCTGTTCCCAAAAGAGGTCAAATTAGTTGTTCCAACTCCAGGGTCAAAATCCACAGTTCCTTCAAAAAAACCCGTTACATATACATTTCCTTTGCTATCAACATCAATATCGTATCCTTCATCCACTGCACTGCCACCGAAATGTCTAGCCCAAACAAAGTCTCCAGAAGAGTTAAGTTTACAAACGAAAATGTCAAAAATATTGCCGTTTGACATTAAGTTGTAAGTACCGGGTCCAGGATCAAAATCCATTGTAAGCCTAAAAGCTCCTGTAATGAATGAATTGCCCACTGCATCAACTGATATTGAATTTACAACCTCCTCAGAAGTCCCATTTATACTTTTAGCCCACACAAAACCACCATTAGCATTCAACTTAGACACGAATATGTCACTACCTGAATTGGTTAAATTATTCACACCCGGCCCTGGGTTAAAATCAACTGTAAATCCATACTTACCAGTTGAATAGACATTTCCAAAAGCATCTGTTGCCAAACCTTTAGTTTCATCAAAAGAAGGTCCATTGAATTTAGTAACCCATAAGTTTTGGGCTAAAAGGGGTAAGCAAGAAAGTGATGTAATAATTATTGAAATGAGATGTATTTTCATTGGGCAATTTATTTACCCAAATATAAGTATAGAAATAACCAATTACATTCTTCATGTTGATTAAACGCTTTCTCCCTATCGCTCTTATAGTCTAACCAATTCCTAACACTACTTTTGCCAAAAATCCTCTTCACATGAAAACCATTTCACTAGCCCTACACGGTGGTGCCGGAACCATAAGCCGCAGCCACATGAGCCCGGAAAAAGAAACGGCTTATAGAGCTACACTACAACTGGCACTCAACACAGGTTACGGTATGTTGGAGAA
>CAXBJE010000230.1:0-5746 GCA_963975525.1 uncultured Owenweeksia sp.
GCCCAAGGCTCGTGTAAAATCGAGAATTGTACTTACCCCACAGCATGCCAAGCGTTTTTTAAGAGCTATGCAGGATAATGTAGCCCGCTTTGAAGCCCAGCATGGCGAAATCAAAGATGTAGAGCAACCCAATATTCCATTGAATTTTGGAGGACCCGCAGGGCAGGCATAGGCCTTAAGCTTTTACTATAAAAACTGAAAACCCCAATCTCGTAAGAGGTTGGGGTTTTTTGGTTTATGGTGAGGTAGTTTTGAAATTGAGAGTATGTTTTAAAACAGGGAATAAAAGTTCAAAATGAAACAAAATCCCAAAAAGGGAAAATAGAAACATTTTGAGAAAGATTCAAAAATCTAGCAGTCAGGTATTTACGTTTTTGGTTTAATATTTCTAATGGTAATGGAAATAAATTTTTACCATGAAACGAACAACACTAACAGCGGCTCTTGCCGTCCTGACGCTAATCTCTTGCTCAAAGGAAGAGAAATCTACCACTCAACAGCCTCTAGGTGAAGTAACCTCCTTTAATGACATAAAGGTACCTGCAGGTTTTGACTTTGCCGGAACCAGAACTATAACTGTTTCTTTACCCCCTCAGCAAAATGCATCAGCTAATTCAAGAAGTCTTATACAGATTATGGATGCTAATGACAATGTATTGCTAAAATACAATGCAATCCTTTCCCAAGGATTTCAATTGCCACTTGAGGTAACAGGGATTACAGAGGATCTGTTTTATATCGCTACCGATGGATCAAAAAGGAGTGTGAAAATTTCAAACAACCAACTAATCCTTAAATAGTCTGAATCATGAAAAATTTACTTAAAACTTCAATAGTTGTTGTCCTGGCTTTTGCAGGATTTATCTCAAATGCTCAATTTAACCACCAGTTTACAAGTAGCACCACTGTTAATGGCTACAGCGGAAACTGGTTTAATGACCCAGGTTGTTTCTTGTCGTATAGCTCTTATACATATTCCTACAATGCTTCTAAAGGAGGTATGGTAGCAGATAATAGTTATATCTATGCCTACATGCCGGTATTAAATTTTCAGGGAAATTTTGAAGTTAAGATTGAATACTCCTCAACAAGCTCCTTTATTTTTGGATCTAATATTCATACAGGAAGCGGTTGGATGAGCTATCTAACAACTCCTACTATCCCTGCTACTGCTCCAAATACCCGAGCTACTTATACTATAAGAACGGGTAACTTAACTGGTAGCTTTCGTCCATCTTTTTATGTTTTCCAAACTGGTGTAACTATTCATTCAGTTACTGTAACTGGTGTTACCTATACAGCCCCAACTAGTGGGTGTTCTGTAGCTAATATTTCTGCATGTGCCGATTCTGATGGTGATGGGGAGTGTGATGCAACTGATGATTATCCAAATAATCCTAATTGGGCTTTTAGTTCTACCAGTAGTTGGATGAATTACATGTACGAAGACCTATGGCCATCTTATGGAGATTTTGATTTTAACGATTTGGTGGTGTCATCAAAAAGAGAGGTTATTACTGATGTTAATAATGCGGTAAGGGCGATTCGCCTAAAGGCCGTTGTGCTTGCAGCTGGTGCAGGTAATAAAAGTGGTTGGATGCTTGAGTTGCCAGGAATTCTTCCTTCGCAGGTAAGCAGTGTAACCGGCAGTAGTTTAACAGATAATGTAGTCTCAGTTTCTTCTAATGGTACTGAATCGGGGCAAACCAATGCTGTAGTGCCTGTGTTTGATAATTTCAATGCTGTTATAAACAGGGCTGGAGGTGCTTTTTACAACACTGTACAAGGGAGTGCAAAAGGAACTGGCGATACGCTTGAAATTTTGATTCAGTTTACTCAAGGTTCAAACATTACCCTTGCTAACCTGGACTATAACTTCTTTATGTTCCGTACCAATGATCGCGGGTATGAGATACATGAGATAAACGATAAACCCACCACATTGGCTAACATGAGTTTGTTGGGTACAAAAAAGGATGCCAGCAATCCAAACAATGGAGAATACTACGTATCTGTTGATGGATACCCATGGGCCCTGTGCAGTGCTGGTAGTGATTATCCTGTTGAAAAAACAGATCTAGTTCAGGCCTTTTTGAAGTTTTCTATCTGGGCTCAAAGTGCAGGTAGTTTGTTTCAGGATTGGCACACCAATAGTGCAGATATCCTATACCGACTTAATACTAAGATTTATTAATAGGGAGCTTTTGTTTAAGTGACTTTTATATTAGGATAACCCCCAATCTCGCAAGAGGTTGGGGGTTTTTGGTTTCAGATACTTTCAAACTGATTTAAGTCATTTTTTCCCCTTACTTACATCGGTAGTTTTGTTGGATGTCAGAAATTACACGAAAGCTAAAGAGCATGGCCGCAGACCGGCCCCTCGTTTGGAAAAGCATAAAGAAGGCCCAGGAAATAAAGTATGGGGTACAGTACCACCATTATTATGGGAAGTTTAGTACCAGTAAGGCTTCTGTATCCGAAATTAACCTTGAGTTCAGCAGCAGTTGCAACCTGCGCTGCAAGTTTTGTGCATTAGATCATTTTAAGCCCAAAACTTACATGAGTTTTGAAGTGCTGGATTTAGTGTTTGACAACCTGCTTAATGACGAACGCTTTAGCCGCGTAAAAATCATCAACTTGCACAATGGGGGTGAAACTCTGATGCATCCTAATCGGGAAAAGCTATTTGAGAGAATTAAATATTATCAGCTGGTTTTTAAGGCCACCGGCAAACCCTTCCCAAAAATATCAATGCTTACCAATGGTATGCTGTTGAGAGAAAAGCTTTCTAAAGAACTACTTGCGCTTAAACTTATTGATGAAGTGGGATTTAGTCTGGATGGCGGTAGCCCGGAAGCTTTTGAAGATTTGCGTGTAAATGCCAAGTGGGAGAAGTTTTCTAAAAACGTAAGAGACTTTATCCGCCTAAAGCGGGAAATGCAACCTGACTTGAAGACTTTTGGCATTAGCATTATCCCCAAGCCCAATCCACTTAATAATACCTGGATGCATCCTGATTTTAAGGAAATCACCGAACTGTTGGATTCAGTAGAATACAGACGCTTACATGACTGGGGCGGTATGGTGGATATCGGTGAAAAACAGGAGGTAAACAAAAAGGGCTGCGACCTGCTAATGAAACAAATGGTGGTTTTGCCCAATGGTGATGTATCGGTTTGCTGTAACGACCTTAATAGCCAGGGCGTGGTGGGCAATGTGCTTAAAAATGGCCTTTATGAAATCTACAAAGGGGAGCAACGTATGCGTTATGTAAAATTTTTACATGAAGGCCGCAAGGATGAGCTGGAGCTATGTAAGAACTGTGTGAGCTTCTAATAAAAAGGAAAACCCGCCAGCATTAACAGCATGGCGAGTTTCTTTTACACTTGATAGTAATAGGTGGGGTTTAATACCCAGGGCTTTTCACTTCAGTCCAATTTTAAGTTTAGGGGTAGAGTTAGCTTAACGGCAACCTTTTTTCCATCTTTCATTGCGGGAGCCATTTTAGGCAGTGCAGCCATAAATTTAACCGCATATACCTGAGCTTCGGCTACTGCCTCTCTATTAGCATCTTCAGGGAATGTACTTCTAAGTACATCAACTTCCTGAACACTGCCTTCCTGATTTATCACAAATTGAAGAAAGATTTTACCCTCCAACTGTTCCTCATAAGCCTTGTCAGGATATTTGAAGTTATTAATGATGTAATTGGTAAGCCCTTCCGTAAAGCACTTCTTTTGTATATCCATTTCGGCATTGGCATCACAGTTTTCAAAAAGTGGCGGGCTGTCTGCTTTTCCAAACTCCATGGCCTTTGTAGTCTTTTGCTCCACGGGTTCCTCCATGGCTTTTACTTCTTTTGCTTTATTGCAAGAGAGTAAAGTCATCCCGGCAAGGAGGGGCACCAAGGCCAGATATAGCCATTTAAAGTGCTTTTGGGTTTTCTGTTTGTAAATCATCGTAATTCTTGTTTTAATTAAACTTGAGTTAAAAAACGGATTGGCAGTTCCCATGGCCATGGGAGAGAGGTTAATCTCGCTGCCGAATGCACTACTTAGTAAAAGCCGCGCATACTCCTCGCGTGAAGTATTTTTCAATGCCTGCTCGTCTGCCAGGCATTCATGTATTTGTCTTAATTCTTTTGCCAAAAGGTGCATAAAGGGGTTGAACCAGCTAAGCCCTGTGAGCAAACCATAATACAGGTTATCCCAGCTGTGGTACTGGTTTACATGCACTTGTTCATGTTTTATAATAGCGGGTAAACCGTTGTTATCCTTAAGTTCGGTAGGTATTACAATGGCCTTAAAAAAGGTAAAAGGGCTTTCCGCTTTCGCTGAAAAATATATCGGCCCATCAGGAGTGGCGCTTTTGAGAATGGCTCTTCCTTTAATAATTCCACGTGCTAATCCCACAATAAACAGGATGGTAATAGTGAGGTAAGTAATCCAAATCCAGTTTATGGAGTTTGATTGCGTGCTCTGTGCCAAAGCCTGCTGCTGCACCATAACTTCAGGTAACTGAAATGTAAGAGCTTCGGGTATTAATGTATTACCAAACGATGGCGCCAAAATGGGGATGAGAGCCGAGACCATTGGAATAGCCAGCAACAAAAACCTGTTGGTTTTAAAAAAACTCATGTGCCTGAACAGGGCGATGTACGTCAGATAGAAAACCCCCGTAAACAGCACAAACCGGATAACAAAGGCGGTAATCATTTCTTTTTGTCTTCTATCAGTTTTAAGATGGCATCTAGCTCGGAAGTGTCCAGTTTCTTTTTGTTTACAAAAAAGGACACCATTTGCGAAAACGAACCATCAAAGTAGCCAGTCATCAGTTTCTCCATTTTAAACTTGCTGTACTCTTCTTTGGTAATTAGTGGGAAGTAGCGGTGAGATTTACCAATGGCATGATGTTCCACCATGCCCTTGTCCTGTAAAATCCTCACTATGGTTGAAACGGTATTGTAGGCAGGTTTGCCCTTGTTACCATCAGCTGGCATGTGCTCAATTATATCCTTTACAAAGGCCCGCTTCAGTTCCCATAGTATTTGCATTACTTCCTCTTCAGCTTTTGTCAGTTCCTTTAATTTCATATAGCGATATTTTTAAGGCTTTTACAATTATGTATAGCACACCATTTTGCAAAAGCACAACACAAATATAACTAAATATTTAGTTCAAACTAATTTTATAGTTGATAATTTAAACAGGGCTTAAGATACCTGACTAGGCCAACCCCTTGTCACCCTGAGCGGCAGTCGAAGGGCCGGCCCAATCCTCAGGATGGGCTTCGCCTATCGCTCAGCCTGACAGAACTAGGGCTATTGCGCTTCTATAACGAATTTTTACTCTTCGGTGGTTTTCTCCTTTTCAGGATTTGAAAAAGTGACGGGTACTGTCATTTTTTGCCGAACGGCTTTACCCAACATGTGGCCCGGTTCGGTGTATTTAAACAGACCTACAACTCTTATCGCTTCCGAGTTTAGTTTCTTTATTAGGTCCGATTGAGTCTCTGAAAAGTAACGGTCAGCTCCTAAACTGATTTCAATATCTGATACTTGCGCGGTGGTATCAACAATAAAGGAAACATAAACCCTGACTATTGTATCAATACTATCAAACCCTAAGGGAAGTGCAAGATTGTTGCGAATAAGTTTCACAATTTCCGCATTCATGCAACTTCTTTGTTTCCCGTTTTCTAACCCTTCACAATTCAGCATAGTTGGCGGGTACTCGATTGGAGTAAT
>CAXBJE010000231.1:0-5705 GCA_963975525.1 uncultured Owenweeksia sp.
TGATAATGTGTGGATTAAAAGTGTGTCGTTAATACGCAATACAGCGTCAACCATACTTCGTCTTTCCCACACATTCACATACTCCGTTTCTATGTTGCTGATAGATTCTATTTTGAATTTAGTGAGCATGGCATTGCCCCACTCCCCATAAACAGGTACCACACCATAAGGGTCATTAAAACCATGCGCTCCAAATGCGTAATTCATTTCGAGTCTTTTGGCCAAAGTTTCCATTAGATTCTTTACCTCGGCATTACTTCTGTTACGGTGTACCTCCTGCAAGGCAATTATATTGGGGTTTAGCTGCTCCAGTACCGTGGCAATGGCCTCTATGTCCACAGGTGTTGAACCGATAACGTCTTTATTCCATGCGTCTTTGGTTAAACCAAAACCTATTTTTATGTTGTAGGTCACACATTTTAAAACGGAATCCTGACTATAGTGAGGAGTGATGTTTTTGAAGTAGGATGTCCTTTGGTTATAATCTGGTTCAGCCTCTTTATTGCAAGCGATACACGCTGCAACCGAAAGAATAAGTACAATGGTTTTTTTGAATCTCATACCAAGCCATTTTCTATGATCGTCTTATCATCTTCAAAAAGCTTTTGAACCCAATCTGGCGGAGGGTTTATTCCCTCGGGGCCACCAGCTTCTTTTATAATGTCGGCCAAAACGTGTGGTACGTCCTTTTTCCAAATTAATGATCGGGTGATGCCGATGGCATTGGTGTTGCCACCCTGTTCAAAATAGTGAAGGTGATACACCCACTTATCGTCCCAGCCAGCTGCTTTTAGGGTCACTTTAAATTTTGACCAAAGTTTAAGGGGCTTTCTATAAATTATTTTTTGAGAGCCAAGCGTGGGCGCCAAACCCCTGCCCACAATGCTCTGATAAAGTTTAGAGCGAGCAATGATTTCCCATCGAATGAAGTCCATATAAACGGCATATTTTGAAGCGGTCATCACCCTAAGGCCATCACAGTCAAAAAGCCTTACCCGGAAAGTTCTGCTAATTGTTTCATCAAAGGCCACCGTGCTTTGAAACTTCCGCGAAATGAGAATTTTTAGGATGGTGTACCAATAATGAATCATTAAAAAAGGAGGATTATGTTGATGGTAGTTTGGCGATTCGGTTTGAGTAAAGATAAGGGCCTAATCAAACTAAGCCAAAAGCACTCTTATCCTAACTAAATCGGCAGGGGTGGTTGTAGTATAAAAGTGGGCAAGCTGCCACTTTTGGGTTTTAATGGCCTGTTTACTTTGTACCACATCCCAGGGCGGGTAAACCCGAAAAGCCCTTTTGCCTTCTTTCAATTCGGTGGAAACTATTCCCCTTTCAATCAAGCGTGACTTTGGAAAAACGAAAAATCCAAACTGCTCAAAGGTGTCATTTTCTTCGAAAGGCTCAATTGGCCCGCTACTGGTGCGTTTCCAAAAGGTTACAAACTGACCTGCTTTTGTTGGGGTTGTTTTGGCAGTTCGGCAAATTGTTGGCTTTCCATTAAGTTCAAACCTGCAGGCCTTGTACTCTTGGCTTTCGGGTTCAGGGGCAAACCTGGTAACCTGAATTGAAGCCTTTTCAAATAACAAGGCAAGTCCGCTATTTAGGTCTTGTAAACTCAGGGTTCAGTCTCAGGCCTTCTTTACAAACTCCGATTTTAAGGCCATCGAGCCGAAGCCATCAATCTTACAGTCTATGTTGTGATCTCCATCAGTAAGGCGGATGTTTTTCACTTTAGTGCCGGCCTTTATAGGTTGGGGAGATCCCTTAACCGGTAGGTTTTTAAGAACCACAACGGTATCACCATCTGCCAATGGATTGCCATTGGCATCGATCACCACCAAAACATTGGGGTCAATCACCGCTTCATTTGGGTTCCACTCATGGGCACACTCAGGGCAGGTAAGTAATACTCCACCGGTTGAATACGCATATAGAGATTGACATTTTGGGCAGGGAGGAAATTCGGACATGGGAAATGAATTGTGGAAATTTTTAGGGGCGCAAGGTCGGGAAAAGCTTGGTTTTTAAGGTGTAAATCCTACAGGGTTTTATCAAAGCCAGTGAATATAGAAAATGGACATTTTTAGGAATCCAAAGTTGCAATACACGCGTTTTCAGGTAGTATCTATATATGTTGTTAAGTGATTACCTGCTAAATAAATGCTCCAAAGTGCCTGTAAAATTAAGGTATTCACAATTTTAACACCTTATTTTCAACTGTTTGAAAATTTTGAATATATTGGTCAACCAAACTGGTTTACCAGTTTGGTTGACCAATATATTATTTCACTACTGGTTTCGTTGCCGTTCTTAATTTATGATGAATGATGCTTCGAGTTAGTATCTAACACTACACTTTTTATGAAAACAAAATTATTCCTTGCCACTTTCTTGTTAATCGCAAGTTTTGGCTTTTCGCAATCAACTGGCCCGGTAATGATCACGGAGTTTCTTCCTGATCCATCTGGAACCGAAAAAGACAGAGAGTGGTTTGAGATTAAAAACATGACCAACTCTGCCATAGATTTAAATGGCTGGACTTTTCAGGATCGTTCTTCCAGTAGCAGAACATTTACCGTTACAGGTACGCTAATGCTTCCTGCCAACGGATATTTGGTTTTCGGAAACTCTTCTGACACTTTGATCAACGGAGGTATTAAGGTGGATTACGCCTATAATCCAACCGCTAGCAGCTCACTATTTAACTTTAACAATTCCAACAGCTTTGATGATGGCAACCCTGGGTGCAACAGTTCTGTTGACCCTGATGGAATGACTGATGATGAATTGGATGGACTGGTGATTTTGGATACCGCCATGACTGAGATTGACCGCATGGAATACGATTTTGGCTATAACAACACCAATTTATTGGGTAGTGGCAAGCCTGATGGAATGCCAAACCTTCAAACTCTTGTAGGTTGGGATACCACTTTTACTACCATTGAAGGTTCTTCTTGCTACATGGGTAACGATACTTTGGATGACGACAGATCTATCCAAAAGATCAGCAATACTGGTAATGTGATGGTTGATTGGGTTTACTCCAACAATGTAAACACTGCCGGTATTTTTTATGGAACTCCTGGTAAAGCCAATTCAAATGCAGCTGGTGCAGCCCCAGGATCTGTAGTTATTAATGAGTTTTTACCAGATCCTTCTGGTAATGAAAGAGAGCAAGAATGGTTTGAGTTGATGAATACAACTTCAGCGGCCATTGATCTTAATGGCTGGACTATACAAGACCGCTCATCTAGCAGCAGAACATTTACCATTACCGGAACTCTAATGATTCCAGCTAATGGATTTTTGGTTTTTGGTAACACCAAAGACAAAACCCTTAACGGAGGTATTAATGTAGATTACGAATACAATCCTTCTGGCGGTAGTTCTGGTCTTACCATGAATAACTCTAATAGTTTTGATGATGGCGCAATGGGATGCAACAGCTCTATTGATCCAGATGGAATGAGCGATGATGAGTTGGATGGCATTGTTTTATTAGATGCCACTATGGTTGAAATTGACAGATTGGAGTATGACTTTGGATACAACAACACCAACCTTACCGGTAGCGGAAAACCTGATGGAATGCCAAACTTGCAGACACTAGCCGGCTGGGATTCTACTTTTACAATGATTGATGGTTCTTCTTGCTACAACGGAAATGACTCTTTAGATGACAACCGTTCAATTCAAAGAATGTCTTTTACCAGCAACGTAATGGTAGACTGGGAATATTCAATTGGTAATGACACTGCCGGTATTTTTTACGGAACACCTGGTAAGGCCAACGTAAACACACCAAACAGTGGAGTTTCTGTAAGTGAGGTTGCCTTTGCTGATGACATCAACATCTATCCTAACCCAACTAAAAACGGACTTATAACTATTAAGTCTGCCAATAACCCAATTTCGGGAGTTGAGGTATACAATGTTACCGGACAGTTGATTTATAAGAGTTTAACTGACCGCAAACAGCTTGATCTTTCAGGATTTGGTAGCGGTGTATATCTGGTACGTATTTTATCTGACGACAATAGCGTAACACGAAAGCTTATTGTAGAGTAATCAACCATAAACATTAGGGTGCAACGAGGGGATTTTCAAATTCAATGGGGGAGGAATCCCCTCGTTTCTCTAAATATTGGTGTATTCCATTCAGTTTCCATCAAACCTTAAAGCTTATTGCAATGAGAAAAGTACTAGTGCTGTGTTCAATGGTGTTGCTTTCTTGTTCAGGCCTAATTGGTCAAACCGTTATTAACACCTCCTTTGAAGCCAGCCCGGCTTCTCCTGCTTACACGGTAGGAAATATTAATTCACAAAACGGCTTTGCAGTAAGTTCGGGTTCAGCCGTTATTACTACCGATTCTGCCCATACGGGCAATCAATCTCTTTTTTTAAGTGCCAGCAGCGGTAGCCTGGTTACCGAGTTTGAAGCATACTCTGGTACACAACCCGGTATTAGTAATGATGTGTATGCCGATATGTGGGTAAATCCCATAGCCTACACCACCAAGGGGTTGGCCATTAATGGGTACGATCAGTTTGGCGGAAGTTCCAAAAGAATTTTTGTAATTGAATTTAAAACCAATAATGAGGTTCATGCCTACCATGGTTCCAGTACCCGAAAGGTGGGCAACTGGAGTTCAAATACCTGGATGAGAATCTCTGTAAAAGTTGATTTTACAGCAGAAAAATATAAGGTGGCCATTAATAGCGTGGCCGATACCAATGAATTTAATTTTAGGGAAAGCTATACCCCAACGGCAAGTGGCACTAGGTTGGCCAACATAAAGGAGTTTCATTCTTTACGATTTAATCATACCTCTAACAACCAAAGTGCTACCACTCAAACTTACGTTGATGATTTATACATCGGCACCAACCCCATTGCAGGGGTTTCTTTCGGAGCAGTATCCACCAACAGAATAATCACGGTTATTCAGCCTCAGTTTGGGGCCATTACTTTAAATCCTGTAAAGCCTATTTATGTACAGGGTGATACTGTTACGGCAACTTTAAGCATCCCAACAGGGTATAAAAATTTAGGCTGGACCAATGATTTATCCGGCACCCAACTTTCACAAGCCTTTGTGGTAAATGGTAATATGACCATTGGAGCCAACGTGGGGATTGATAGTTTAAATCCTCCGCCACTGCATACGGTAACCGTTAATCAACCTACAAACGGCACCATCACTTTATCTCCGGCACCGGTAAATGGGCAATACTATAAAGAGACTAAGGTTACAGCAACAATAAGCCACCCCAACTGCTATCAGTTTAATAACTGGACAGGAGACCTGAGCGGTAGCTCGCTTTCTCAGCAGTTTACTGTTATGGCAAATATGACTATTGGCGCAAGTGTAATCTCAAACAATACACCTCCTACCACTCATGTTGTGAATACGGTTTCTGGTTTTAAAACGGCCGTTCAAAACATGAATCCGGGAGATTCCATTATAGTGGATGATGGTACCTACAGCCTTGGGGGTGTAACCATGAAAAGATCGGGTTGCCAAAACAAGCCTATTGTAATTATGGCCAAAAATCAAGGGATGGCCATCCTGGATGGTAATACCTCATTACGGTTGGAGGATGTGGATTATATCACCATAAGGGGTTTTGGCATTCAAAGTGCCAATATCAGCACCGGGATAAAAATGGAAAATTGCAGGCGCATCAAAATTACCCAC
>CAXBJE010000232.1:0-5695 GCA_963975525.1 uncultured Owenweeksia sp.
CAAAATTCTGTGACCGGCATTATTGAGGTGTACCCCATCACCGGAGTCATAAAGCGAATCAATTATTCCTGTGGAATCTGCAATGGTTGTCCAGAAATCGAGCGCCCTGTTTCCATAAATGGAGAGTACACTATCGCGCACATCTTTCTGCAATTGAATTTTAGAGGCGTTAAAGCTGCGCGGCTGCGTGGTACATACCCAAACAGGTATGCCTACCGAATCTGCCACCTTTACTATCATATTAAAGTTGAAGAGCTGTTCCACTACTCCAAAGCCGTTGGCGGCATCATTAGAGGGCATGTTTACAATAATGGCATCGGCCCCAAGCGAAATGGCCTGGGTAACATTCCTTGCGGGATTTGTGGCTGGTCTGCCAGAAGGGGCTACAAACCAACTCGGCATAATTTGGTAAGTGGTGGTTCCGCCCTGTGCAAGGTTGGTAACCTGATTGGCCGGGTTTATCTTCTGCAAATATTTGCGGTAGCGGTTTACCCAGGTACTATCAGATGATGAAGGTCCGCTGCCTGCAGCCGTGGAAGACCCTAATACCACTATATGAAATGCTTTGCCCTTTACACAAGGGTTGAGGGTATCATTGGCCAACAAGCAGAAGGTGAATGTAATCCCGAAAAGAGTGAAGAGTAGTTTTTGAATCATGTGCTGAAATTGAGGGGTAAAAGGTAAAACATCCTTTGAAAAGGATCGAACAGCTGTATGGATGCCTTACTTTCCTCTCACACCACCCTTCGATACTTTTTCTTCTCGCCTTCCAGCAGAAGAAAAAACTCGGGGTGACAGTGCATTTCGTTTGGAACAATATAGCAGTGTCATGCTGAGTGATCTTGGCTCAGCCGAGATTGTATCAGTCTGCCCGACTGCATAGACGGGAAGCATAAACGGTTTTAAGAAACTTACACCTCGTCAACCACCCTTCGATACTTTTTCTTCTCGCTTTCAGCAGAAGAAAAAACTCAGGGTGACAGAGCATTTCGTTTAAAATATAATGTCAGTGTCATGCTGAGTAATCTTGGCTAAGCCGAGGTTGTATCAGCCTGCCTGGCTGCATAGACGGGAAGCATAAACGGTGAGCGCAGACGGATTTTCGTATCACACCCTTCGATACACCACCCCGGCTGGGCTGGGATGGCACTCAGGGTGACAGATCGACTTTTAACAACTTCAAATATCCCTGCAATTTTAAAATAAATTTTTAAATTTGCAGGGTTGTTTGATTTAAACACAATCACGTTCAACACCTAAAATGATACATCGGGTTACAGAAGATGAGTTTGATTACCTGCTGGAAAACTTCCCGGCAGTAGGATTAGTTGGTGCACGCCAGGTGGGCAAAACCACCATGGCCAAAAATCATTTTTCTGATGCTTCCAAATTCATTTATCTGGACATGGAGCGCAACTCCGACCGCACCAAGCTTACCGATGCTGAGCTTTTTTTACAAAGCAATTCAGATAAAACTGTAATTCTGGATGAAATCCAGTTTATGCCCGAGCTGTTTCCCCTGTTGCGTTCATTAATTGATGAAGACAGAAGACCCGGAAGATTTGTGATACTTGGTTCGGCCTCACCCACCCTGCTCCGCCAAAGCTCAGAAAGCCTTGCCGGAAGAATTGCCTATTTACAATTACACCCATTAAACCTGTTAGAAGTAAAAGATAGTACGGATTGGCAAACGCTTTGGACATTAGGAGGCTTCCCTGAACCCCTCCTGAAAAATACCGCACGTTTTGCCAGTAACTGGCAGCAAAACTTTATCAATAATTATATCCAAAGGGATTTACCGGCATTGGGGCTGGCGGCCCAGCCGGATGTAAGCCTACGCCTATTGCAAATGCTGGCTTCTGCCCATGGCACTACGGTCAACTTCTCCCAACTTTCACGTTCGCTGGGCGTGAGTATGCCTTCCGTAAAAACCTATTTTGGTTTTTTTGAAAATGCTTTTTTGGTTTACAGGCTTCAGCCATGGTCTACCAATCTCAAAAAGCGGATTGTTAAATCCCCAAAGGTCTATTTCTCAGATTCCGGCATGCTTCATCACCTGTTGGGTATTACCGATTTTAATGCCCTTATGGGGAATATTGGGGCCGGAAACAGCTGGGAAGGATTTGTAATAAACCAGATACGCAGCCTGTTGCCACCAAGCGATGAGCTTTACTTTTACCGCACCCAGGATGGCGCGGAAATAGACCTCTTGGTAAGGCGCAATAACAACTGGCTTTTTGGTGCCGAAATAAAACTCTCCAACTCACCCACACTCACCAAAGGCAATCACATTGCCATGGAGGACTTAGGGCTTAACCATCTGTATGTGATTACACCAAATGCCGATAATTATCCTTTAAGCAAAACCACCGAGGTAATAGGTTTATTGGACTTTTTGGAGAGGGTTAAAACACTCTGAGGATTTTGAACCAGACCTGCTAAATTTTTGTCATGGTTTTCCACAAATACATTGTGGGAACTGGAAAACCCCCGCCAAAAAATGCGTTCCGTTATATATAGCTAATGACAAATCACCCCTATGGGATGGCACCACCAGAAGCATTACAAAAAAAATAAAGAGGGCCGTAGCCCTCTTTTAATATTACTGAAGTCCAACCTTAAACATTGAACTTCATAACCTTAAACCAGGTAGACTACATATTCCTCCTGTACTGACCACCCACTTCAAACAACGAGTGCGTAATCTGCCCAAGAGAACAATGCTTTACGGCCTCCATAAGCACATCAAACATATTGTCATTATGAATAGCGGCTGCCTGTAGGTTTTTCAACCATTTGTCGGTTTCGCCTTCACCTTTTTTGTGCAGGTTGCCCAACATTTCAATCTGGTATTCCTTTTCTTCTTCGGTGGCCCGGATTACTTCACCCGGACGAACCGTAGGCGAACCGGTAGAACTCAAGAAGGTATTCACCCCAATAATCGGGAATTCACCCGTGTGCTTTAGGGTTTCGTAATACAGACTCTCTTCCTGAATTTTTCCGCGCTGATACATGGTTTCCATAGCGCCAAGCACTCCTCCCCTTTCGGTGATGCGATCAAATTCAGCCAATACTGCTTCCTCCACCAAATCGGTCAATTCTTCAATAATAAAGCTGCCCTGAATTGGGTTTTCGTTTTTCGCTAATCCCAATTCCTTATTAATGATAAGCTGAATAGCCATCGCCCTGCGAACACTCTCCTCTGTAGGGGTGGTAATGGCCTCATCATAGGCATTGGTGTGCAACGAGTTGCAGTTATCATAAATAGCATACAGTGCCTGCAAAGTGGTACGGATATCATTAAACTGAATCTCCTGCGCATGCAGCGAACGTCCAGAGGTTTGGATGTGGTACTTCATCATCTGTGCCCTTGGGTCTGCGCCATATTTGTGCTTCATGGCCTTGCCCCAAATTTTACGTGCCACACGGCCAATTACCGCATATTCAGGGTCAATTCCATTAGAGAAGAAGAAACTCAGGTTGGGACCGAATTTATCGATATCCATTCCACGGCTCAGGTAGTATTCCACGTAAGTGAAACCATTGGCTAACGTAAATGCCAACTGCGTAATGGGGTTAGCCCCCGCTTCGGCAATATGGTAGCCAGAAATAGAAACCGAATAGAAGTTCCGCACCTTTTTATTGATAAAGCTTTCCTGCACATCCCCCATCAGCCTTAAGGCAAACTCAGTAGAGAAAATACAAGTGTTTTGAGCTTGGTCTTCTTTCAAAATATCAGCTTGTACCGTACCACGAACGATTGCTAAAGTGCGCGCCTTAATCTCTCCATAGGTTTTAGCATCCAACACCTGATCTCCTGTAATACCAAGCAGCATAAGGCCAAGGCCGTTGTTACCCGCAGGCAGGTGGCCGTTTACAGCAACGCCAGAAAGGGTTTCCACCCCCGCCCTTTGGGCACCCCCGCCAGCGGGGGACACTTCCGCTTCCATATCATCGTGAGCGTGAAGTTTCTCTTCACTGCGTTCAGCTATTTTACTCTGGTACTTAGGGCGATCTATGCCTCTGTCATCGTAAATTTCCTTGAGCTTAGCTTCAACCTTGTCCTCCAGTCCGTTTTCACGGATGTACATTTCGCACTGCTGATCTGTGGCCGCATTCATAAAAAAGGCCAATAGCATAGGAGCCGGACCGTTTATGGTCATACTCACAGAAGTGGTTGGCGCACAAAGGTCAAAGCCCGAATAGAGTTTTTTGGCATCATCCAAACAACAGATGCTTACCCCTGAATTACCAATCTTACCGTAAATATCAGGACGGTTATCAGGATCATTCCCGTAAAGGGTAACTGAGTCAAAAGCAGTACTCAATCTAGCAGCGGGCATATCTAAACTCACATAGTGAAAACGTCTATTGGTGCGCTCCGGGCCACCTTCACCGGCAAACATCCTAGTTGGGTCTTCTCCTGTTCTTTTAAACGGATAAATTCCAGCAGCATAGGGAAATTCACCCGGTACATTTTCCTGCAAGTTCCACAGCAATAAATCGCCCCAGGCGGTATATCTCGGCAATGAAACCTTAGGAACCTGAGTGTGGCTCAGTGATTCTGTATGTGTTTTTATTTCAATCTTTTTATCCCTTACAGTGAAAGTGTACACGTCATCTTTGTACTGTTTCACTTTAGCTTCCCAGCCTGTGATGATGTCCCAATTGTGGGGGTCGAGGTCTTTTTTTACTTCGGAGAATTTTTCGATAAGAGCGGTTAGAGTAGTGTCACCCCCCTGCCCCACCTCAAGGGGGGAAGAGGCATTGGCCCCGCTGTCATGCTGAGTGCCCCGAACTTGATTCGCGGTGTATCGAAGTATGGCATCGGGATCTTTTAGTAAATCCGGCCCACCGAAAGTAAGCACCGCCTGGTAAAGGCCGTATAGCTTTTGGGCCACCTCAGCCTGTTCCTTGGCGGTTTTGTCATAGGCTCGGTTGTTCTCGGCAATCTCAGAAAGGTAGCGGGTACGGTTTGGTGGAATGATGTAAATCTTCTCACTCATCTCCTCACTACTGTGGAAGTCACTTTTCAAACCGTCAGCTCCAGTCTTTTCAACCACTTTGTCCATCAAGGCTCTGTAAAGTGCATTGGTACCAGGGTCATTAAACTGGCTGGCTATGCTACCAAACACCGGCATGGTTTCAGGGTCTTTATCCCAAAGTTGATGATTGCGTTGATATTGTTTTTTAACATCGCGTAAAGCATCCAAGGCACCGCGCTTGTCAAATTTGTTAAGAGCTATGATATCTGCAAAATCCAGCATATCAATCTTCTCCAACTGAGTAGCTGCGCCATATTCAGGCGTCATCACGTAAAGTGAGACATCACTGTGCTCAATAATTTCGGTATCACTTTGTCCGATACCAGAAGTCTCTAAAATGATAAGATCATAGTTGGCCGCCTTTAAAATATTAACAGCCTCTTTTACATGTTTGCTTAGCGCCAGATTACTTTGGCGGGTAGCCAATGAGCGCATATAAACCCGATCATTTCGGATGGCATTCATGCGGATGCGATCTCCTAATAACGCTCCACCGGTTTTCCGTTTTGACGGATCAACCGATACAATGGCAATGGTTTTGTCTTTAAAATCCATTAAAAATCTGCGCACCAACTCATCTACCAAAGAAGACTTACCAGCACCACCAGTGCCTGTAATACCAAGTACCGGAGTTTTAATGGTTTCTGCCT
>CAXBJE010000233.1:0-5682 GCA_963975525.1 uncultured Owenweeksia sp.
TGAAACCTTGAAAGGTTTAGTTCGGAAAAGAAATCTGACAGGAACCCAATAAAATCTTTTTACAAGTACCAAGGCTAAGTTCATATCCAATAGTATCTTAAAAAAAACACCAATTACAAATGGTATTAATGGTATGAATATGCTAGGTTCTAGATTCATATGTCTCATTTAGGTTTATTGGACCAAGTTGTTTTGGCTGTTTTTTTTCAGCATTCTTTGTAATGAAACTCTGCAAGTGCTTCATTAATTTTAATTCCCGTTGCGTAGCCGTCTAAATCAGGGAAAAGCATGTCTTGCCTTATACCCAACCTGAAGAGTTGCTCTTGTATTTTGGCAGCAGCCTCTTGATCAAACTCTATTTTTTCTATGTCATCAGGAAGTCTTTCATCTTTCTCAAAGTCCAGTTCTTTATTTGGTTCAGGTTGAATTGAGAATAGCCCAGCTTGTCCAGTAATTCTATTTGCAATGTGAGGAGGCTGAAAAACTCCTACTTGATTATACTCAAAAGGGTTTTTATCAATCTCAGTGTTGATATAATTGCAGAAATGCAAGACATAAACGGCTCCTCCATTTGGGTTGCAATCCAGAATCTGTCCATTAGAAACTTTTGGCTGAGTTGCAAAATACAATGCAACCAAAGGACTTGTTGTCCAGTCTAAAAGTCGTGTTGGTAAACCATGATGTTGAGCGACTGCTAACCATTCCCAGTCATTACTTGGGTGCAATGAAATTGTCAATCGAGCTCTCCTTTTAAATTGCTCAAATATTTCTATTTCCGTATCTAAATCGTAATAAGGATTCCTTCCTACTGTCGGGATCAATTTATGATCTAATTTATTAGTTACTCCCCTGAAAACGTGATGTCCACAAGTGTACTGTTCTGTGACGATATTAATATAATCTTCTAAGGATGATATTTTCATGTTCTTTTAATGTGTGCCAACGGTTTGGCTATGAAAAGTGCGGAATTGAGAAGCGGAAGTTCTCAATTGAGCACGCGTGTAAGCCAAAGCTACGGTTTGTGTTTAGTTTATTTATACAAAACGTCAAAGCGGAGCTTTGGCGCTTGCTAGTAGTAAAGTTAGTATTTAGTTCAACTGTCCGCATTTTTTATAGCCATTGTTGTGCACTGTTATTTTTTCAGATACTTTGAGGAAATGCGTCAAGCACAGCCCTTAAAACGATCAGTCCTAGCGTGACCAAAACAGTTATTGTATATGGCTTATTTATTTTAAATTTTTCTCTTCGATAAGCTCTGACCACAGCGACAACAAAAAGGATTGTCAAGGGAATTGAAACAAAGAAATAGAACAGGTAAAAAATTAATACCGTATCATCAAGAACCTTCCAATTATTGTGATGCCATCTCGTCCAAATAATGGGAGATAGATCTTCTTTGTTGATATAATTTTCCCATTCAATTTCTTCATCAAAATATTTGACTTCTTTTTTCAATTCATCTGCTACGAAGTATTTCTTTGGCTGTCCGTATTCTCCGATATCACCAATAGAATGACCCTTGTAGAAATACCATTTACCTATATTTTTAACTGTGATTTCATTTCCTAGGTATAGTGTGAATCCATCGGTGAAGTTATCAATTTCGTTACCGTATGGAGTTTTTTGTCGCCATTCGCCAAGACCCATTCCAAGCATTTGAATTGGAGCTATAAGCAGAGTAATATATAGAATTATTTTGGTCACATTTTTTAATAGTGCACAACTCGTTTATATCCTCAAGTGGTGAATCCACTTACACATTGGCTAATGTGATAAATTTTAGTTGATTGAGCAATAAGGTGATAGCGATGATCAAAACTGTAGTTGCGATTATCCACCCCAGTTGAGATATTTATGACACATAGGGTGGATAATGGTAGTTAGGTTTAGGTAGCGTGTTTCCAAACACTTGGATAACAAGACTCTAAGTTTCTGCCGGTTAGTATTGTAATGAACATTTCCGGGATATGACTTCTATTAATAGCCCCCACCTTCATCTGGTTTCACCTCTCCAATTTCTTTAGTTTTGGAAAAACTTCATTGCATGTCTAAAACCTATCCCTTCATTCCATTAGTGCATCAGTCTGTTTCTTCAGAGGAAACCCTAAAGCGTAGCTGCCAGTTTTATCAGGATATGGATAAAAGGAGAAGCTGTAGGTATTTTACAGATGAGCCGGTAGACAGGGAGGTAATTGAAAACATAATTAAAACGGCAGCTTCCGCGCCAAGCGGAGCTCACAAACAACCGTGGACATTTGTTGCCGTTCAAAACCCTGAGATAAAAAAGGCAATCCGCATAGCAGCGGAAAAGGAGGAAAAAGAGTTTTACGAGCATAGGGCAACGGAGGAGTGGCTAGCAGATTTGGCGCCTATTGGCACCGATTGGCAAAAGCCTTTTCTAGAAACCGCGCCTTGGCTTATTGTGGTATTCAAAAAAACCTGGAATGATGGCGGCAGTGGAAAATCTAAAAACTACTATGTGCAGGAGAGTGTGGGCATTGCCTGTGGATTTTTGATTTCGGCCATTCACCAGGCGGGTTTGGTAACCCTTACCCATACCCCCAGCCCCATGAACTTTTTGGCCGACATCCTGAAAAGACCAGAAAACGAAAAGCCGTATTTGCTACTACCAGTTGGTCAGCCAGCACCTGATGCCACGGTGCCTGATTTAGCAAGGAAGGGGTTGGAGGAAATGTCCGTGTGGTTCACCTAAACGTATGTACTCCGCGAAACTCAGCGGACTTTGCGTCTCTGCGGTAAAGTAAGGTTGCTTCAACGCAGAGGTGGAGAGTTCGCAAAGCTGCGCAGAGAGAAATTATTTTAAACGAAACTTCCACATGTCTCTGGAAACCCCAAAACGCTTTGACCGCATCATCGCCATCCTCATCCAACTACAATCTAAAAGGATAGTAAAAGCACAGGATTTGGCCGACCGCTTTGAGGTAAGCCTGCGCACCATTTACCGCGACATCCGCACCCTGGAGGCTTCAGGTGTGCCCATTGCTGCCGAGGCCGGTGTGGGCTATTCTATTGTAGATGGTTACAGGCTGCCGCCCGTAATGTTTACCCGTGAGGAGGCCGGCAGTTTTGTAGCAGCCGAAAAACTGATGCAAAAATTTACCGATAAGTCTTTGGGCGCGTACTATGAATCGGCCATGTATAAGTTGAAATCGGTGCTGCGTGGAGCCGAAAAGGATTGGGTGAGTGTATTGGAAAATCAGGTTTTTGTAAACCCGGCACACGAACTTTTTAATCATAAGGTGCCAAACTCTCTGGAGTTGATTTTTGAGAGTATAGCGGAAAGAAGACAGCTTTCATTAGTCTATCAGGCCCTTCACGCTGATGACCATACCGAGCGCCATATTGAGCCGGTCGGTCTTTTCCATGAAAACAATTTTTGGTATTTGATGGCTTACTGCCACTTGCGAAAAGATTACCGCCAATTCCGCACCGATAGAATAATGGCGATTAAACGGACTGACCAGCCATTTACCCGTGAACATGGTCAGGTGGACGATTATAGGAATAACAGGGAAACAGAGCCTCCTATTAAGGTGAGAATATTGGTGGATAAAAAGGTATCGCGCTTTTTGCAGTACGACCGCAAGTTTTATGGGTTTGTAGCAGAAAAGATAGTTGGAGACCAAGTGGAAATGACATTCATGACCTCCATTAATAATAATGGATTTCCGCGGTGGTACCTCATGTTTGGACAAAACGCAACCATTCTTGAGCCTGAATCTTTAAAACAAACGGTTAAGGAGGTACTTCTAAAAACTTTGGATAAGCTTTAATCCGGCAACTCTTCACATTGATATCCTTTTAAACTAAAAACAGATTGAATCGCTTCAATGGCAATTGAAAGGGATTCAGCCCGGAGGATATTGTCACAATCCTCCAGGTCAAAATTCCATTTGTCATTTTCCTTCATCAGGCTGTTGAGCGCAGGGCGCATACTTTCCGCTTGTTTCAGGTTTTCAATGTTGGTTTTGAAAACCAATACGCGCCTATGTATGATGACAGAAGAGTTGATCATCTCTCCCAAAAGAATGGTGGAGTAACTCCAAGTGCCCGTAAATACACATAGCCCTGCCCACGGTGGTGAATCTCATTATCTATAAAATAGAAGATGTGCGAAATACCGGTGCCGTGATATTGCCCAAAAAGGGTAGCTTCTTCCTGAAACCTTTCTGGCGTAACCCGTGACCAGGTTTTGTTGATTTCTTCGGTGGCCTCATCCCAGGCCTTAAGAATGTTGGCTTTCTTATTTCCGTGCTCAAAGTGCTCTTTTAGTTCCCCGGATTTTTTGCTGGCAATTTCTCTGATTCCCGGAGCGGCAATACCGAGTAGTTCCATGCTCATTTCGGCAAAGGTGCGCATCCCGCCAATGGAAAATTCAAAAAATTCCTTTTCGGGAAAGGCTTCAATCACTCTGCGTGTAAGGGCTCGGTGGCCTTGCCAATGCTTTAATAATTCGTTTGGAGTAAGTACCGAAGCTACCTGGGGTGCTTCTTGTGTTTGGGTGCTCATAATGATGGTGATTTATTATTTACACCAAAATTATTGGGGGTAGGTGACAGCAGTGTGTCAGTAGGGTTGAAAAAAAAAACTCTAAGTTCTAAATCCGAAACTCTAAACTCGAAAAGCAAAACTGTATTGGATGGAAACTTGCCTAAACCGCGCACCCCTTATTTTGAATTTTGACATTCGAAATTTTGGTGCTTGTTTAGTATTTAGAACTTCAGATTTTAGAGTTTTACATCTTCACAACCTTTCCAATAAATGCCTTTTCCTCATCCCCGATTTTAATCAGGTAAGTCCCGCTCGGTAGGCTGCCCATCTCAATAGTTCCTTTTTCAGGGCCATTAATGTTGATGTTGGAGGTTTTCAAAACCTTCCCATTCATGTCTATTATTTCTATGTTTCCACGGATCGGGTCGCGGCCGGTGTAGTCGTAATTTACTGTTTCAGCGGAGGTAGCGGTTGGATAAATCTCAAAACCTTTTATCATTCGCCACTCATCCAAACCAATGGTACCGCGGGTATATCGGGCATAAAAAGGTTCAGCGGCCTCAATACCGTTTACCGTTCTAATGGTCCATTTAAAGTAGCGCGCCTGGCCTTTAGGCAGCGAGGAGATATTCAGCACGCTATCCATCCTCCAATAGTTTAAAGTAAACGTGGTGTCGGTTCCACCATTATCGGCAATCAACTTGGCTTTGGGCGGGCTAAAGTTTCCATTAACAGCATCAAAATACCACCAGTAGGTTTCCTGAGATTTAGTGGCCACTTTATCCCAACTATAGGTAATGGTTTGGGCACCCCAGCCCTGCAGGTTAATCTGACTGCTATCAGCAGGGGTTCTTAAATTAAAGGTTACCTGTGGCGAAAGACTTCCCAGAACGTATTGCCTGCTGGCATTGGCAGTAAGCGAAAGTTTACCTCCAGCTGGCGGAGTAGGAGAAAGAGTCCATGCAGCGCCCGTTTTATAAAGTAATCGCAATGCTCCGCTGCTCAATATTCCGGGGAAACCGGTGTGATCATAATCCAGTTTGTAGGAGGGTGCCGTTCCTCCGCTCACAAAAACGCCCCAATACCGGCTGTTCAATAAGCCAAATACGCCTGTTGGCGGAATACTATCGGGATGTGCGCCATCCACCATATAAAGTTGAATTCCAGCTG
>CAXBJE010000234.1:0-5666 GCA_963975525.1 uncultured Owenweeksia sp.
TTTACCCCCAATGGCGATGGCCTTAATGATACCTGGGCCATTGGCAACCTGCCCGTAGAAAATGAACTAATGATATTTAACCGCTGGGGTGAGCTCATCTACCGTAAGGTTAATTACCAAAACGATTGGGATGGAAAAAACCGTGATGGCAGCAAACTGCCACTGGGCATTTACATTTACCAGCTTACCTACAGCCACAATAACGGTAAAACCGTTATCGACCAAGGCTGGGTTAGTGTGTTAGATAATTAAAGGCTAGTCTTGCGTACCTATTATTTGCAACCTAACTTTTATTGATTTTGTAAACCTCTATCCCGATAACTATCGGGATACTACATTTGCACTCATTCTTATTAAACAATACTTCTAAAAAATGACCGAATACGATGTAGCCGTAATAGGCTCAGGACCCGGTGGATATGTAGCAGCCATACGCGCAGCCCAACTTGGAAAGAAAACCGCAATTATAGAAAAATACAGTGTTCTTGGTGGCACCTGCCTAAACGTGGGCTGTATTCCTTCCAAAGCTTTATTAGATTCATCTGAGCATTTCCATAATGCTAAAGAAAATTTTAAGGAGCATGGCATTGAAATAAATGAGCCCAAGGTAAACCTTGAGCAAATGATAAAGCGTAAGCAAGATGTGGTGGACCAAACCACCGGTGGTATTGCCTTTTTGATGAAGAAAAACAAAATTGATGTTTATGAAGGAATGGGTGCTTTTGAAGATGAGCACACCATCAAAATCACCAAAAAAGATGGTGAAGAAAGCATTAAGGCAAAAAACATAATTATTGCCACTGGTAGTAAACCAACCGAACTACCCTTTGCCAAATTTGATAAAGAAAGAATCATTTCCAGCACCGAAGCCCTTGTATTAAAGGAAGTGCCTAAGCACATGATTGTAATTGGAGGTGGTGTTATTGGCCTTGAGCTGGGTAGTGTTTACTCTCGCTTAGGCTCTGAGGTTACTGTTGTTGAATATCTGGATCGTATCATCCCAACCATGGATGGATCACTTTCTAAAGAATTGATGCGTTCGCTGAAAAAACAGGGCTTGAAGTTTAATGTAAGCCACAAGGTAAGCGAGGTAAAAAGTGACGGTAAAAAAGTAACCGTAAAGGCTGAAAACAAAAAAGGTGAAGAAGTAACCTTTGAGGGTGACTACTGCCTGGTAGCCGTTGGCCGTAGAGCTTATACTGATGGTTTAGGCTTAGATAAAATTGGCATTGAAACCGACAAGGCCGGAAGAATTGCGGTAAACGAAAAACTGCAAACTAAAAAAAGTCACATTTACGCCATTGGTGATGTAGTACGTGGTGCTATGCTGGCTCACAAAGCCAGTGAAGAAGGTACATTGGTAGCCGAAATTATTGCTGGTGAAAAACCACATATTGACTACAACCTAATACCTGGCGTGGTTTATACCTGGCCCGAAGTAGCTGCTGTTGGAAAAACAGAAGAGCAATTGAAAGAGGAAGGTGTTGAGATAAAAACCGGTCAATTTCCATTTAAGGCATTAGGCCGTGCACGTGCCAGCAACGACCTTGATGGTATGGTAAAAATAATTGCAGATAAAAAAACTGACGAGGTTTTGGGGATGCATATGATAGGTCCGCGTGCAGCAGATCTTATAGCAGAAGCAGTTGTATCTATGGAATTTAGAGCGTCAGCTGAAGATATATCGCGCATGAGTCATGCCCACCCAACCTTTGCTGAGGCTATAAAAGAAGCAGCATTAGACGCTACCGACAGTAGGCCATTACATATCTGATTCATATATTTACCCCTTGATCATCAAAGGGTTGATCAAGGGGAAACCAATACACACGAACTCTGTCGAGTTGAACATACGTAGCATAGGTTTTATTCTTTTAGCCTACCTCATTACAACTATGGGGTTGGCTTGCGCTGTGTTTTTTATAGTAAACAACAGTGAGAATCGCCTTGTGGATGATGTTAGCCGGGTAAACACAGCGGGCAAGCAACGATCTATTATTGAGAGAATTGCTAAAAACGCCTTAATCATCACCTCTCAACAACAGACTTTACAATCCTCCAACAGTGAAGCCTGTGCCAATATTCAAAATGAAATTTCTCAGTTGACCAACACCCACCAAAGCCTTGGTGTAAATGGTATTTTGGGTGAAGTTGACAGTGAGCTTAGAGAACAAATTGAACAAAACAATAAGTCTATTGACAATCTAATTCCTTCCTTAAAAAAGGAGTTGGACATAGTAAATAGCTATTGCTCCGGGCAGGAGAACAATGAAGCTGCTGTGGCAGCCGTGGGCCGACTTATAACAATCAGCAATAGCCTTGCGGACAAACTGGATGATAACGTTAAACTGTTTGCTGAGGACAATAAGCTCACACATACTAAAAACCGAGCCACCTATGTACTGTTGCTTGTTTTGGCAATTGGTATTTATGTAGCTTTCACCTTTTTACTTGTAATCCCCGCCATCCGAAAACTTAAAACTCTAAATAGGGAGCGAGAAAACAACCTTAAAGAGTATAATTCGGAGCTACAGGTAAGAGAAGAAGAACTTAGTCAGACCATTCACCAACTTGATATTACAAACTCTACCCTTGAGAAGAACGAACACGCCTTATCGGCCATCATGAATTTTTCGGATCAGGAAATTTGGTCTGTAACTAAAGAAGGTATTGTGATCCGCGGAAATGATGCTTTCCACCGTGAGTTTGAAAGGGTTTTTGGCCAAAAACTTATTGAAGGAGAATCTAATTTCCTAAAGGCTGTATCCAGTATTGGTTGGGATTTCTGGATTGTAGAGTACAACAAAGTATTTGCAGGCGAAAAGGTGAAATTTAGTTATAACCGTGAGCTGGATAATGGAATTCTTGAAGTAAACATCCATCCTATTTATGACTCTTTTGGCGAAATAAGTGGCGCTGCCAGCTTTTTGGTAGATAATACCGAAGAGGCACGTGCAAAAGAAAAGCTAAGGATGTCTGACGAGCGCCTTAAAATGGCTCTTGAAAATTCTAACCAGGGAATGTGGGACTGGGATTTCACAAAAAACTCCATCATTGTAAATGAGCATTTTGCTAAACTCCATGGGCTTGAACTTTCCGAAGTGGAGCAAACATTTGAGTTTTGGTACAATTACATTCATCAGGACAGTCAGTTCATTTTTAATAATAAAATTAAAGATGTAAAAAGCCCACTCACACCACCATCAACACAATTTGATTACCAGGCATTAAAGAAAGACGGTTCGGAAATGTGGATTTCGTTTGCCGGGAAAATTGTAGAATTTGATGGTGAAGAACCAATCAGAATGTTGGGTACTATTACTGACATTACCCAGCGCAAGCAAGTTGAACTTAGAATGTTGGAACTTTTCGAAACCGAACAAGAGCTCAACGAGGAGCTTGTTGTGCGCGAAGAAGAGCTTACCTCAAGGGAAGAAGAACTTAACCAATACGTTGAAAAACTTGAATCCATTAGAGAGAAGCTATCAGCCAGTGAGGCCCGTATGCGAAAGGTTATCGAAAACCTGCCCATTGGAGCCATACATGTTGAAGGCAATAAAGTTTTTCTAAACAAAAAAACTACCGAAATGGTAGGCTACAGCAAAGATGAGGTTAGAACTGTTGATCAATGGTTTGAAACCTTATATGGAAAGGATGGATGGAGAATTAAGAGGCAATATGAAAGGGTGCTGCATGAAGGCCGGATTGACACCTTTACCTTCCCTATTATTACTAAAGATGGTAGACGCAGGCTTGTAGAGTTTGGTGGATATGACTTTGGTGATGGTATAGTTTGGACCCTGAACGATATTACAGAAAAGAGAAGAGCGGAAAATAGTTTGATTCAAAATGAGCAGGTTATTCGCGACCTATACAAGGTTTCATCCAACCGCCATTTTACATTTGAAGAAAAAATTGACCGAATCCTCTCATTAGGATGCGACAGATTTGCACTGCCATTTGGTGTTTTAGCTAAAACCAGTATTGAAAATGATGAGTATCAGGTAATTCAATATTATAGTCAAACGGACAATTTCCCAATAGACCTCAACAAACTAGACCTACAGTCTACCTATAGCGCCATTATTGCCAAAACCATGGAACCCCTTGCGCTTGATGATGTAAAATCTTCTAAATACAAAGATCACAACGCTGTTAAAACATTGCCTTTGCGAGCATATCTCGGGGCACCTGTATTTGTTTCGGGTGAATTATATGGCACCCTCAACTTCTCTATGCAAAAACCTTATGACCATGAGTTTTCGCAAAACGATATGGATTTAATAAGCCTTATTGCACAATGGGTTGGGGCCGAAATTGAAAGCATTAAATCTAAAGAGGAGCTTTTGAAGGCCAAAGAAGCGGCAGAGGAGGCCGCAGTAGCCAAGAGCGAGTTTTTGGCTACTATGAGTCATGAAATCAGAACTCCCATGAACGGAGTTATTGGTATGACCAGCTTATTGCTACAAACCAAACTTGGTGAAGAGCAGCTCGATTATGTAAACACCATTCGACTAAGTGGAGATGCCCTTTTATCTGTAATCAATGATATCCTGGATTACAGTAAAATAGAAACCGGAAACATGACGCTCGAGGAGTTTCCTTTTGAGATTTCCAGATGTGTGGAAGAGGCTATTGAACTTATGTCAACCAGGGTTTCCGAAAAGGGACTGGAGTTACTCTACTTCGTGGATCCTGATGTTCCCGCAATTATTGCTGGGGATATTACAAGACTCCGTCAGGTACTGCTCAATCTTATTAGCAATGCCGCCAAGTTTACTGAAGAAGGTGAAATAGTAATTAGAGTTGAGCTTGAAGACCGCATTGGTGACGAGGCCGTTGTACGCTTCTCAGTTCGTGATACTGGTATAGGGATATCCCCGGCAGCACAGAAAAAACTTTTCTCGGCATTTACCCAAGCCGATAGCAGCACTACCAGAAAATATGGAGGAACAGGGTTAGGCCTTGCTATATGTAAAAAGCTGGCAGAACTAATGGGTGGTAGCATTTGGCTTACCAGCGAGCCAGGCGAAGGTTCTGACTTCCAGTTTACCATAAAACATGAAATTGTAAAGGAGAACAAAGACATTGCTATTGATGACAAAAACGTGGGGATGCTTTATGGGCGAAAGGTTTTAGTGATTGACGATAATGAAACCAACCTTAAGATTCTTCAAAAACAATTAAAAATCTGGGGCATCCATTGTACACCGGTAAACAACCCCACAGAGGGGTTGGAATATGCGATGGGAGAAGACTATGACCTGGTTATTATGGATTTTGAAATGCCCGGCATGGATGGTATTGCAGTGGCTGAAGGAATCCGCAAGAAGAAATCTAAAGATGATCTACCTATAATATTGCTTAGCTCGGCCTATCCAAATCTTACTAAAGAGAAAAAGGACATGCTCTTCTCGGCTTACTTTATGAAGCCTACACGCCACAGCCTGCTCCAAAAATCATTGGTTAGAGTGCTTTCCAATAAAGATTTCTCACAAGAAGAAGACTCACGAGAAAATGGCCAACAGATGGCTGCATCACATGATTTGGGTGAGCGCTACCCACTAACCATTTTGTTGGCCGAAGACAATGCAGTAAACCAAAAACTAGCCATGCTTACCCTTCAAAAAATGGGGTATGAAATGGATATTGTTGGAAACGGTTTG
>CAXBJE010000235.1:0-5665 GCA_963975525.1 uncultured Owenweeksia sp.
AGGCGATCTCGCCCCCATTGCAACTCTTGAGGGAGGTATTCTTTCATTACCTCAACTACAGGGGGGGACTAAGTTGCACCTAATTGGTGGGGCAGACAAAATGCACCGGTGGTTGCGTGAAAGAGACATAAATCTCCCAGAAAACTGTGTTATTGTGGACGCCCCTCAAACCATTGAGATGGGCGAGCATCCAGTTAAGGCATTACAAACCAAACCTCAATCATCCCTCAATGTTGGCTTTGCTTTGCTAGCTGCTGGAAAGCTTGATGGGTTTGCCAGTGCCGGTAATTCTGGTGCCGTAATGGTAGCTTCAATGAATGCCCTTAAACTGATAGAGGGAGTAAGCAGACCTTGCGTGATTGGTGTATTTCCGCAGCTCAATGGAGGGTTTAATATTTTGGTTGACGTAGGGATTAATGTAGACGCAAAACCAGAGTTATTGGTACAATTTGCTAAGCTTGGAGCAACGTATGCAACGGTGGTTCATGGTATTACCAACCCCCGTATAGGATTGTTAAACACTGGGGCTGAGCCAGGAAAAGGAAGCTTGCTTTATCAAAAAGCACATGAACTACTTAGCAATTCAAAAGAACTTACCTTTACGGGAAATGTAGAAGCCCGAGACTTTTATGATGGCACTGTGGATGTTACTGTTTGTGACGGTTTCACAGGAAATGTTTTCTTAAAACAAGCCGAGGGTTTTTATCAGTTAGTCTCACACCAAAAAATTGAAGATCCCTTTCTGGAGAAGTTTAATTACGAACTTTATGGAGGTACACCTATTTTAGGCGTGCGGGGAAATGTGGTTTTAGGACATGGTGTTTCAAGTCCTACGGCCATATCAAATATGATTCTTGCTACTGAAAAAATTGCACAAGCAAAACTTTCAGAACATATAACAAAGGCATTCAAATAAAAGATGGCAAAGGCGGCAATAACAGCAATCGGGGGGTATGTGCCCGAATATAGACTTACCAATAAAATTCTTGAAACAATGGTTGATACCAACGAGGAGTGGATTACTTCTCGTACGGGTATTGAAGAGCGCAGGATATTGAAAGGCGAAGGTTTAGGAACTTCTTTTATGGCCATAAAAGCCGCGAATGAGGTTCTTGAAAAAAGAAAAATTGACGCAAAGGAAATTGATCTGGTTATTTGCTGTACAACCACGGCAGATATGACGGTAGCTTCAACCGGGGCCTATGTTGCCACGCAAATTGGTGCAGTTAACGCATTTAGTTTTGATTTAAATGCCGCTTGTTCCGGTTTCTTATTTGGACTAGAAACAGGTGCTCAGTTTATTGAATCAGGGAGATACAAAAAGATATTGGTGGTTGGAGCAGACAAGATGTCTTCAATAATTGACTATACGGACCGTACTACCTGTGTGATATTTGGGGATGGAGCAGGAGCCGTGCTATTGGAGCCTAATGAAGAAGGATACGGGGTGCAGGACTCGTTGCTTAGGAGTGATGGAGCCGGAAGAGAATTTTTGTATATAAAAGCTGGCGGATCCATGTATCCGGCTAATGAGGATACTGTTGCCAAACGTGAGCACTTTGTGCATCAGGAAGGACAGCAGGTATTTAAGTTTGCCGTAACTAATATGGCAGATTTTAGTGAGCAGATTATGAAACGAAATAATCTCTCTTCAGATGACATTGCCTGGTTGGTTCCACATCAGGCCAACAAGAGAATAATTAGTGCTACCGCTAATAGAATGGGTCTTTCTGAAGATAAGGTAATGATAAATATTACCCGGTACGGAAACACCACTAATGCCACTTTACCACTATGTTTGTGGGATTATGAAAGCCAATTGAAAAAAGGCGACAATATTGTTTTTGCTGCCTTTGGAGGCGGTTTTACCTGGGGAGCATTGTATCTCACCTGGGCCTATGATCCAAAGTAATAATTTTTAGATTTGTGTATAAACTGTAAACCATCCTTATAATATGGATATTAAAGAAATACAGAACTTAATCAAATTTGTGGCCCGTTCAGGCGCTGCTGAGGTTAATCTCGAAACCGAAAATTTTAAAATAAACATTAAAACAGACGCTGCTTACAAGCACGAACATCCTGTTCAACAGGTTTATTCAATGCCTCAAATGCCTGCGCAACAACCTCAGGCATCTGCACCAGCTCCGGCTGCTGCCGCGGCTTCAGGAACAGAGGCCCCGGCTGCTGCTGCTCCTGCTGAAGATACCAGCGGATATGTAACTATAAAGTCGCCAATGATTGGTACTTTTTACCGTAGGCCATCCCCTGATAAGGAATTGTTTGTGAACGTTGGGGACGAAATTTCCAAGGGCTCGGTAGTTTGTATTATTGAAGCCATGAAACTTTTCAATGAAATTGAAAGTGAGATTAGCGGTAAAATCGTTAAAATCCTGGCTGATGATCAGACGCCTGTAGAGTATGACCAACCATTGTTTTTGGTTGACCCATCTTAGTACATTAGCGTACTACTCACCTTCTAAACCAAATGTATGTTTAAGAAAGTATTGATAGCCAATCGTGGTGAAATTGCCTTGAGGGTATTACGTACCTGCAAGGAAATGGGTATTAAAACAGTTGCTGTTTATAGTACTGCTGATAAGGAGAGCCTGCATGTAAGGTTTGCCGATGAGGCAGTATGTATTGGCCCGGCTGCCAGCAGTGAGTCGTACCTTAATATTCCAAATATTATTGCTGCAGCAGAAATTACAAATGCTGATGCTATTCATCCGGGATACGGATTTTTATCAGAGAATTCTAAATTCTCTAAAATCTGTGCAGAAAACGGTATAAAATTTATCGGGCCAACTCCTGACATGATTGACAAGATGGGAGATAAGGCTACTGCCAAAGCTACTATGAAGGCTGCCGGAGTGCCTTGTGTACCTGGCTCGGATGGTATTTTGGAGTCTTATGAGCAATGCGAAAAAATTGCCGTGGATATGGGATTTCCTGTAATGCTTAAAGCCACTGCAGGTGGTGGTGGTAAAGGAATGCGTGCCGTTTGGAAAAAAGAGGAACTTAGAAAGGCTTGGGACAGTGCTCGCCAGGAAGCTGGTGCTGCCTTCGGAAACGATGGTATGTATATGGAAAAGCTTATTGAAGAGCCTCGCCATATTGAAATTCAAGTGGTGGGTGATTCTAATGGAAAGGCTTGTCACTTGTCAGAGAGAGATTGTTCCATTCAAAGAAGACATCAAAAGCTTACTGAGGAAACACCTTCTCCATTTATGACTAAGGAACTTAGGAATAAAATGGGATTGGCTGCTGTAAAGGCTGCAGAGTTTATTAAATATGAAGGTGCAGGAACCATTGAGTTTTTAGTTGATAAGCATCGTAATTTTTACTTCATGGAGATGAACACCCGCATTCAGGTGGAGCATCCTATAACTGAACAGGTAATTGATTACGATTTGATAAGAGAGCAAATTAAGGTTGCTGCTGGAATTCCAATTTCTGGTAAAAACTATGAACCTCAATTGCACTCTATAGAATGCAGGATTAATGCTGAAGATCCATTTAACGGATTTAGACCCTCACCAGGTGCTATTACTACATTTCACGCACCAGGTGGACATGGTATTAGGTTAGATACGCATGTTTATGCTGGATACACCATTCCGCCTTTTTATGACTCTATGATTGCTAAGTTGATTACGACAGCTCAAACCAGAGAAGAGGCCATTGATAAGATGCGCAGAGCATTGGATGAGTTTGTTATTGAGGGCATAAAAACCACAATTCCGTTCCATAGAGCACTTATGGATGATCCTGAATATTTAGCAGGAAATTATACCACTAAGTTTATGGAAACCTTTAAGCTGGAGGCTTAATTGGAATCCAATTGTCTTATTGAAAGCCGCTGAAATATTTTTCAGCGGCTTTTTTATTAGAGAGTATTTTGATTAAAGAATCCCTTGGTCAAATATCTTTTTCCAGCAACCTAAAAGATCTTAGTGAGAGATAGCTAAAAAAATAATGGTCGGTCCGAATACTTCAGACCGACCATTATAATATTCAAGTGTATTACGCTAATTACCTGGTACCATTAGAGAAAATAGTTAGAGAACCAGTAAACTCTTCAGACTTTGTGGTTATAATACCCGTACCATCGTCCAAATCAGATTTTAGAGTGATGATATAGTAGTACACCCCATCCGCCACTTTTTGTCCTGAGTTTTGGTCGGTTCCATCCCACTCAATAGTAGATGGGTTACCTGATACAACAAGCACCGCCTTTCCCCATCTGTTATAAATGCCAATATCTGCATATTGATAGTTGGTGGTAATTTTATACAAATCATTGTTTCCATCACCATTAGGGGTAAATACACTTGGTATTATTGGCTCATCTGGATCTGGGTCTGGTACCGGCTGCTCACAATCAATTTTATAATACAACCAGTTAGACTCAGAGATAAATCCACCGGGAGGCAGGTTTTTAGGATCTGTAGCTAAAACCCTGAAAGCGTACAGACCACTCGTGTCTCGGTTTTCTTCGCAAAGCGGATAGGTGTAAGCGTCATTAAAATATTCTTGTTTTGGGCCACCATAGTTCTCCCAAACTATTTGCTGAAGAACAGTATCAAACCTCCCATACTCAAATTCATAAAAGGCACTATCCCAACCAATGTAGGTACTCCAGTCATACAGGTTACCATCTTCAGTAGAGTTTATAGTATCATTAAGCAGTATGGAGAAAATCCGGTTTGTAGGAGGATAGGGTTTACCATTTTGCACCAGTTGTACTATGTACTGAAACTGGGTTAAATCCACATCTTCCAGTTCCAGGGTGGTATCGGTAAACGAACGGACGTTTACATCCGAGGGGTCATCCAGCTCTTCGAGTATATAATACTGGTCATCCATATTGGCCCTTAATATTCTCCATGAGGTAAAGGCGGCAGGCACAAAGCTGTTGATGTCTATTTCCCAGTCAATAACAATGTCTTCATCTCGGTATACCGATACATTGCTGAGTTTATAATCAGGGATTGGGCAATTATCGATTCTGATAATAATAGCAAAGAAGCTATCCACCGGGAAACCACACTCATTAACCAACGAGTTACCATCATTACCGGTTTTAATGTATAGGAGGAAGTCACCAGCGGTATCCAAAGATTTATGGAGCAGCAGGTTTACTTTTCGCGTAAGCAAATCAGAGCCACAATTGGTTTCTACACCCACCACGGGTCTCAATACCTGGTCGGGCCCAATAATCCTGAACTCCGATCCATCTACCGAAAAGGAGTCACAGACCAATCCTTTGTCAAACTCAAGGGTAACAATGGAGTCAAAACATTTATAAGGTACCACCGGTAGTCTGGTAGTAGCAGCCGGGCCACTACCTTTAATGTCATTACCAATTCTAGTAATATTGAATCGGTTAAAGAGGCTATCAACGGTGTAAAGAGCCGTACCGGCAGGTATACCATTGGGGCCTTTTACAGTAGAATCAATAGCGATACCGGCAACCGCCACAGGGTTACACTGGCTTACTACGGGCACCTGTAACTCACGTATAGCAGTACCTACCTGATAGTAGAGCTGAATAATAGTATCATATCGCCACTCTTCCACCACAATCTTAATTACATCATTTTCCACGGCAGTGGGTTGAAAGAAGAAGGTTCCGTTTTTTGGGTTAAGGTTAAAGCCATTT
>CAXBJE010000236.1:0-5652 GCA_963975525.1 uncultured Owenweeksia sp.
CAATTAGTTTGGGCTTGGGGTGGCCAAAAGTCTGGGTTTAGGGTTGACTTATAAATCCCAATCCATGGCTTTGCGTTCACTGCTTCATTATGCCAGCGGTTAAGACCTTTGGAAGTGGTAACTACCAGAGTTGAGGATGGCAGGAAACAACACAGGAACGGCCACATGTAGAAAGATTTGAAAACATTAATGCTTTATAATAAAAAGTACACTAGTATTTGGAAAAAGTAGCAGAGTTACTCTCAAGCAGATCAATGCACTGATTAATCATGACTTCATTTTCAGTAATATAATTATAAACATCGGTGATACGATTACGGTTTCGCGGTGGGCAGCAAGGTATATTGGCCTGGCAAATAGGGGCAGATCCATATTGCTTTATATGAGCATAGATAAGATTACGCTCATCATCCTTACGGTTACCGGTGCTGTATATTTTAAGACCAATGGAGTGGCCCTTGTGAAAATATTGAGAAAGAGCCAGGTTATTTCCCATATCTGCACCGCTAAAGGCGCTGGGACTTATGTGTTGACGGAATCTTACCCCAGTTGGTTCACTAATCCTTTGGGCCTCCCCAATGTATAAAGTACGACCCTCCATATTAGGGTATTGAATTGCGCCCGAGTTTAAATAATACATATACACCACACTCACGTTACACTCAAGAGCCTTAAGCTTACGTAGCATACTTAGATTTTCCCTGTTAACTTGTTTCTCGTGGTGCAGTAATTCCATTACAATTAGTTTGAGTACACCTCTCTAAGAGGGTTTATATTAAATACATATAAGCCCGGAGTAGCTTTAGATAAATTTATGGTTTAACCAAAATTTATGCTGAGGCATTGATAACATTCTTTATAATGGCCTTGCCCATCAAACTAATAATGCCACCTCTGTCGGTGTAAATAGGCTTTTCAAAAATGTCATAACGTCCTCTTTGAATATAGCCGTTCTTCACTTCTCCTTTTACCTTAGGTTCAGCTGTTGTTTTTAGGTAAGCCATATTTTCTCGGTTGTTTATTATCCTTTGCTTTATATCATACCTGCTCGATATTTCCTCGCAGATTTCTCTGATAATTATGGCTTCTTCTTCTGAAATGGGATATTTTTCCTCAATACTGCGCAAGGCTTCTTCAATTGTAGTACGCAGTGGGCCGTTTCCGCCTTTTCCCTCTTTCAATCCTGTTCTGGTGGTTTCCCTAACTACGTTTAGGTTGGTTCTGTTTCCATGATACTTAACCGCGCCCTTGCTTAGTTCCACATTTTTGAGCAGCTGTGTAAGTTCGGAGGTTTTACCTCTTTTGATAAGTGTATTCCTCATCATCTCTGCAAATACTATAAAAGAGTGTAAGTGCTCTTCCAAAGTAAAAAACTGAGCGATAAAGTAATAAAGCTTTGTATAACGCCTGAGTAAACCGATGTAGGCTTTTTGATCCTCCGTAATTGGGAGCTTCTTTTTGAAAATCTCTCGATAGTCCTGATTGATATTGCTCAGCAACGCATCTGCTGTTGATCGCCCATCTTTCGCATCTCCTTCCGCTTTTATATAAGCGGCAGTATAAGTCTCTATCTCAATAGGGGTAAAAACCTGAAACTCGCTGATAGAATTATAAACCTCTTGCAAAAGCTCCTTTCTTGGTTCCGATTCTTTATAAGGTGTGCCTTTGCGATGTTTATTAAAGGCATCAAAAATGTTCTGAGAATTGTTGGTAAAGTCCACTACCAGAATATCCGCTTGCTCCTTATCGGGATGTTTGCGGTTGAGACGCGAAACCGTTTGTATGGCGTTTACACCATTCACCACTTTATCCAAAAACATGGCAGCCAGCAAAGGTTGGTCAAAGCCGGTTTGGAATTTATTGGCCACCACCAAAATGCGGTATTCATCAGTATCAAACACCTCTTCTATTTCTTTTCCAGAGTGGGTTGTATCCAGCTCATTTATTTTAATTTCTTCAACAGTTTGGTTGGTAAGCGGATCGGTATAATCGCTAAAAGCAAAAAGCACCTTGTATGGCAACTCACGTTCTTCAATAATGGTTTGTAGGTTTTCAAAATACTTTAATCCGGCTGGGCGGCTAGAGGTAACTACCATGGCCTTGCCCTTGCCATTAATGGTGTTGGCTACTTTTTCTTCAAACAAATTAATAATTACCTCGCTCTTGTACTGGATCAATCCATCATCATTATAGGCTATATTTTTAAGCAACTTGCTTACTATACCCACAGGGAAATCGGTATTGGGCATGGTTTCCTTCACCTTTAGGTTATACAAGGTTTCGTATGAAATGATGTTTTGTGCCACATCCAGAATATAACCTTCCTGGATGGCCTCTTCCTCAGAGTAAGTGTCAAAGGGTTCACCAAAAAATGCCAGTGTTTTTGGTGTTGTGGTAGCGGTAAATGCTACAAATACTTGATTTGTAGTGTCCAGCTTTTTGAGTTTGTCCGTTATTTCATCAGTACCGGATTGCTCGTCTTCTTCTTGTTCTGATTCTTCGCCATCCTTAGTGAAAAACTTCCTTAGCGTTAAAGCCATTTTACCTTCTTGAGAACGGTGGGCTTCATCGATTAGAAAAGCCACTTTTCTCTTTTTCAAATCTTCACTTTCCTGAATTTTATCCTGAATATGGCTGAATTTATGGATGGTAGAAACTATGATGTCGCGATCTTTATCCAGAAATTTTGCCAGGTCTCCGGCTCGCTTACTAAAGTTTATCTTTTTGCCTAAGTGCGAGAATAATTCCAAATCATCCTTCACGTTTTTGTCGAGACTGATTCTGTCCGTTAGTATGACTATATTATCAAATACCTTCTGATTGTCTTCGCTATATAAACTGTCCAACAGGTCTGCCATCCAAGCTATGGTTAAGGTTTTACCTGCTCCTGCTGAATGATTAATGAGGTATTTTTTTCCAAGTGTTTTGTGTTCGTTGGCATATTGCTGAATATCCTGTGCTACGCCTTTGCTCGCCCTCAATTGGTGGTAACGGGGGAAGATGGTAAAAGAAGGAGTGCTGATAACTTCACCATCTTCAGTGATTTTTTCTTCTGCAGGAACGAAAACCAAATAATGTTCTAAATATTTAGCGATGTTCTCTTTTGATAATGCATGGCGGTATAAATGTTCGATAGGGTATTCGCCCTCATTTTCTGATTTATTAACCAATTGGGCATTAAACCAGCGGAAGTTTTTTTCGCAGCCAGGGTCAGTAGCCACTTTAACTTCAGTATTGCTGGCGGCCACATACAAAAATGGAAGTTTGTAAATAGTATTACCCAGGTCTCTCGGTAAAAAGCTTTCGTAAATGGCATCCATACAAATCTGCCCTTCATCTTCATGCTTTAACTCTATGACGATTACAGGGAGCCCGTTCAGCCATATCACCAAATCAATGCGCTCTTCAGTAAGCGGGTGGTACCGGTACTCTTTTTTGAATGCGAAAATGTTTTTCTGAAAATATTCTTCCTGTGCTTTAGTTGTATTTGATCTTGGTTTGGGTTTATAAAGTTCCAGTTGTGTGCCTTTTACTAAAAGGCCGTCTCGCATAATCAGCCAAAGTTTCTTCTTTGCCAGTTCATCTTTGAGCGCCTTGATGATTTCGGTGTTGGTGTCAGTCTTGTAATTTTCTTCAATCTCAGCATACTTATCGGCTTGGGTAGCAGTAATAAAAGCCATCAGGTCTTTTTCAATGATGTGGTACTCCTTGTCATTGAAATCATCCTTGGTCAACACTTTGTATTCATGCTCCTTTTCTAAAAAAGCACAAATGTGATCTTGAAATAATATTTCTTTATTACTGGGCATAACCTTATGCTTTTACTGAGGATAATGCAATTTCACCTTTTATCTTTTTCATCTATCTGTTTTAAAAATTGATCAAAGTCTGACTCAAACAATTTGTCTTGAACTATCCTGAATTTTTCAAATTCGTTTTCGGCTTTTAGTTTAGCTTCCAACATTGTTATTTTTCCACTATCTCGTAATATAGGTGAGTCAGAAAGCTCAAGGAATTTCACTAAAAAGCTTTCCCAATCTTTCATATTCATTACCTGACGATTACTTGCCCTTGTTTCTGCCAAATCCAAATAGGCACTCACAATGCGTTCCAAAGCTTTGATATGCTCTTCATTCAAATAGTTCTTTGCTATGGCAACATCGCTTTTCAAGATTTTGCCTTTTGGGGCTTGTTTCCAGTTTTTTAAGCCCATGTTTATTTTTTGGGCATCGGCTTCGGTATAAATAATTTCTGCCGCTGTTTTGCCAGTTATGGCCCAATGCAATTTGTTTTGTACACTGGCAAAAAATTGTTTGGTAATTTCGGCTTGACTGTCATAATCGGCAGAAAGGGCATAGATGTCGGTTATTTTTTGATACAATCGTCTTTCGCTGAGGCGTATTTCGCGCACCCGCTCCAGCATTTCATCAAAGTAGTCTTTACCAAAATGCTTGATTTGCTTCAGGCGCTCATCATCCATTGCAAAGCCTTTAATGATGTATTCATGTAAAATGCCCGTGGCCCATTTGCGAAACTCGATGGCACGGTGTGAGTTTACTCTATAACCCACCGCTACAATGGCCTTTAGGTTATAGTACTTGACTTCTTTTTCCTGGGTTTTACCTTCTATAGCACCGTGTTCAGTGGTGTGTCGGAAATGCCGACATACCACATTTTCATCCAATTCGCCATCGGCAAAAATTTGTTTCAGGTGCCCGGTAATGGTGCTTCTTCCTTTTTCAAAGAGTTCGGCAATCAGCTTTTGGGTAAGCCACAGGGTATCGTCTTTAAAAAACACATCGATATTCACCTTGCCATCTGCTGTTTGAAAGATGACAAAATTGGAGAAGCGCTCTAATCCGCTATTATCGCTGTGTTTTTCTATATCAGCCATATTATGCTGTTGCTGTTTCTTTCGTTTTTATATCTCCCGTATACACCTGCTTCTTACCCGTTACACATTCGTGAATAAGGCTTTTTCGATAGGATTGAAGAGAAGATATTTGATTAATTACCTTATGCTTAAGTAAATCGACTTTCTCACTTAATTCATCTAATTGTTTGACTATCATGTTTTGTTCTTCCGGAGATGGGATTGGAAGATTGACCATCGCTAATTGAGTATTCCAATTTACTCTTGGCATCTTTGCTCCATATGACATGGAATTACATAAATCAATAAACCATTTAGATCCAACAATATATTTTAGGAATTTACCATTAATTCTGTTCGGCCTAAAAGCAAGAATTTCCCCCGTACATTTACCATCAAACTCTGCGTAATGATACTTTTCCAGGTAGGGCCTTAACTTTCCAAAAAGAACATCACCTTTATAGAAAAGAGTTATTTTGCTTTCGACTTCAAGTGTGTCCCTTTTCCCTAAAATGTTCCCGGTACCTTGCTCTATATCTTCTAATTCTAAATAGTCAAGAAGTTCGCTCTTTTCATCTGTTTTTTGATCCCTCAAGGTTGCAACATCTTTAAATCTATCAATTGACCATCCCTTTTTTATTTTGGGTAGGTATGAAAGTCCAGTTTTAGAGATTTCAGGATTGGCCTCATACCCAAAACACACCAATTCATCTATCTTAGATTTCCTCACATCCTTAATCTTCCTCAACTGCTCTTCTTTAATGGCAATAATGCGGTCT
>CAXBJE010000237.1:0-5638 GCA_963975525.1 uncultured Owenweeksia sp.
TTATATAACACGATTAAAATTTATTATGAAAAAAGTTCTACTAACCCTCATTACCTTAGTTGGTTTTGCAGCTTACGCTCAGCAAAACACTACCACAGGTCTTAATCAAGACCTTAAAGTTAGTCAGGCTGAAGCAATAGAAATTCAGCAGTTGATTAGCAAGAAAATGTCTGCCAACAAAATGAAAACTGCTGGTGGCGTTATATCTAATGCATTTATCGGTTGGGTTGATACTAACTATGTGTTGAATGGTGGTTCTTCTACCTTCAGCATTTTCCAAAACCCAATTTGGAAGGATTCTACCGTAAAGGAAGAGTTTAGCAATGCTACACAGCACATCGGTTCTCATGCTATCGGTACTACTTATGATCCTACTTCTGTAATCTGGGGAGGTACTCAGTTTTCATCTGTAGACTCATACACTGTTGATAGTGTTTATATACTTGGTGCTTACAGATCGCCTTCTTCTATTCCAAACCCTATGGGTGATTCACTTATCGTGGAATTTGTTTGGGGACCTATTTCCAATACAACAACTTTTCAAGATGGTGCTGTTTCTTACACAGGGGCATCTCCTGATAACCGTTGCGAATACGTTGCCCCAAAGTACAGTATTGGAGCAGGCCTTTCTTATAAGTTAGCTGGCACTAACCGCATCCGTAAAGCAATTGCTCTTACCGCTGCAGATACAAACAGCACTGGCTCTGACCTATATGGTTTTGGTATCAACAAAGTAATTCCTGCTGGAAACGTTTGTGCCTATAGCTTTTTCTTCAAGTCTGGTTATTCTCCAGCTACCAGCTCTACAGTGTTTAGTACTGTAACTCCTAAAACTGTTGCGGCTCCTAACTTTGCAGGTAGATTGACACAGGATCCTAACCTTTCTTTGACTAACCTTATCATGTACTTCTGTGACCCAGACGGAGAAAACGGAACCAGTACTTTAAGAAGTCGTGAATTGTATAATTTTAGCAGCCCATGGCCTAGCCTTTTCCCAGAATCATTTAACGGTCATTTTACCTACCTAATGGTTTCTGGTACTTCTACCATTGGATTGGATGAAGCTTCTATCAACAACAATGTTGAGCTTTATCCTAACCCAACCAGCGGTATCGTAAACATCGCTATTACTCAAGGTGGTACTTACACTATCGAGCTTGTAAATATGCTTGGCCAAACAGTACACGCTGAAGAAGTAAGCGTAAGCGGAAACGAAAACCTGAGCAGAAACTTCTCTAACCTTACTAAAGGTATTTACCTTGTAAACGTAAAAGGAGATAACTACTCAAGCACTACAAAACTTACTATCAACAAGTAGTAGGTTTTAAGTTTTAACATACAAAACCCCTCTCGGCATTGGCTGGGAGGGGTTTTCTTTTTTCCGACATTTCACTCCTATTTTTCCTACTTTGGTGCAGGTCAAACCACAGTCATGATTTAAACCAATTCTATGAAAAATCTTTTCCTGCTAGTAGCTCTGTTACCCAGCCTTGCAGTGCTTTCTCAGCATCACACCTCAAACATCGGCAGCGAATTAAAGCTTACCGATGCCGAAGTTGCTCAAATGCAGCAGGTAATTAATGCCAAGACTAAAACCGCTCGCAACTTCCATAATGCATTTATTGGCTGGGTAGATACCAACTACGCTTTATTCGGAGGTTCTTCAACGCTTAGCATTTATCAGAATCCAATTTTCTTGGACTCTACTGTGAAAGCAGAATTTAGTAATACTACCAGATATATAAACAGTCACGCCATTGGCACGACCTACGATCCAACTTCGTTTATATGGGGGCAGCATCAGCTATCAGCAAATGATAATTACTGCGTGGATAGCGTGTATATTTTTGGTGCTTATCGCACTCCTAAATCTATTCCCAACCCAAATGGCGATTCACTAATTGTTGAGTTTGTTTGGGGGCCTAAATCAGACACTGCCACCTATAAAGATGGGGTAATAACCTACACTGGTGCGCACCCTGATAATCGCTGCGAATACCTGAGCCCTAAATTTTCAAGGGCTTTATCTCAAAACTTCAGGCTATCTGGTTTAAATAAAATCCGAAAGGCTATAGCACTAACAACAACTGATACGGTAGGGTTTGGCTCAAGACTTTACGGAACAAACATCAATCAACTTATCCCTGCTGGCAACTTAGCCGCTTTAAGCTTTTACTTTAAATCAGGGTACAGATCTGCCCTTTCCGTGGGCGATACTGTTTTCAGTACTGTTTCGCCCAAAACAGTTGCTTCACCCAACTTCTCTACTCGTATTGCGCAGGATCCCAATTTTGCTCCAAATAATTCAATAATGTACTTCTGCGATATTGATGGAGAAAATGGCACAAGTACACTTAGAAGTGAAGAGCTATACGGTAGTGGTAGCAACTGGCTTTTCCCCGAATCTTACTCAGGGAACTTTACGTATATGATGGTATCGACCGGTATGTGTAAAATAGGATTGGATGAGACTTCAATCAATAATAATGTTGAGCTTTATCCTAACCCAATCAGTGGTATTGTAAACATTGCCATTACCCAAGGTGGCAATTATACCATCGAACTTGTAAACATGCTTGGCCAAACCGTACACATTGAAGAAGTAAGGGTAAGCGGAAACGAAACCCTGAGCAGAAACTTCTCTGAGCTTAGTAAAGGTATTTACCTTGTAAACGTAAAAGGACACGACTACTCACGCACCACAAAACTTACTATTAACAAGTAGTGGGCTTTACATCTTAAAATAGAAAACCCCTCTCGACCAGTGCCGAGAGGGGTTTTCTTGTATTATGCAGTTTAGTAGTAGGATACATAAGATCGGACCACTACTACATCATAGCTTTTTCTTAATCTTTTTAAATAGCTCGGAGGAATATACAAAGTCATTTATATCCTCATTGTCCGTAGTAAGTATTTCTTCACTACTGCCCTGCCAGGCCAGTTTGCCAAATTTGATATAAATCACCTGATCACCAATCTCCATTACCGAGTTCATATCATGAGTATTGATAATGGTGGTCATATTATACTCCTTAGTAAGTTCCTGAATCAGCTGGTCAATTACAATGGCTGTTTTGGGATCAAGTCCGGAATTGGGCTCATCACAGAACAAATATTTAGGGTTCATTACAATGGCCCTGGCCAAAGCCACCCTTTTCTGCATTCCACCACTTAGTTCAGCCGGAAACTTGTTGTTTACATTTTCCAGTTCTACCCTGTTCAAGCAAAAATTAGCACGATCCCTTTTTTCGCTGGTAGACATCTTACTAAACATACCCAATGAAAAGGTGATATTCTCCTCAATAGTAAGTGAGTCAAATAAGGCATTGCCCTGAAACACCATTCCCATCTCTGTTCGGAGGGCGGTTTTGGCATCTCTGTCCATTTCCGCCAACCTCCTGTCATCATAATAGATTTCCCCCTTATCAATCTCATGCAAACCAACAAGGCTTTTAAGGAATACCGTTTTACCGGATCCTGATTGACCAATTATAAGGTTTGTTTTACCCTTGTAGAATTTTGCAGAAATACCCTTTAAGACCTCTTGCTCACCAAAAGCTTTATGCAAATTGTTTACCTCTATCATTAGCCTAAAAGTACTTGAGTTAAGATATAGTTGGCTACAATAATGGCAACACTGCTAGATACAACAGCCTTGGTGGCGTTGATACCTACTCCAATTGAACCTCCTGTAACGTAATACCCGTAGTAAGCCGAAACAGTAGTAATAATAAATGCAAATACCACAGTTTTAATCAATGCGTACCAAACGTAAAACGAATTGAATTCTAGTTGCAAACCTTGTATGAAGTCTGCGGGGGCAATATCACTTAAATAGCCTGCAGCCAGAAAACCACCTAATAATCCCAAAAACATGCTTATGGCAATTAGAATAGGGTTAAAAACAACGGTAGCTACTATTTTAGGTAAAATCAAGTATGAAGCCGGGTTCACACCCATTACCTCCAGTGCATCAATTTGCTCCGAAACACGCATACTCCCCAAAGTGGAAGCTATGTTAGAACCAACTTTACCTGCCAAAATGAGGCTTACCATAGTAGGAGAAAATTCCAATATGATAGATTCACGGGCAGCTATGGCCACATAATAATCAGGGATAAAAGAATCATCAAGGTTGAGTGCCGTTTGAATAGTTACAATGGCTCCAACAAAAATGGAAATAACCGATACTATCCAAACACTGCTCAAACCAAGCAAATCGAAATCGCGCATCAGCGCCTTCCAGTACTCCCGCCAGTTTTCAGGCCGCTTAAACGTGCGGGCCAGCAGCAAAAAATATTGACCTGCTGCTCTTATTCCTTTGTTCATAAACATTTCGCTAAAATAAGAGTAATTTTGTCTCGCAATAACGCTAAAACGCCAAGTTCTAAAGATGTTTAAACGGACGTTTAAAATATTTATCTCCCTGTTTTTTATTGCAATTCTTGCTCAAAGTTGTGGTGCTTTCGAAAAGTGTAACTGCCCCGGCAAAAACTCCATTTCTTCATTTTGAGTAAAGCCGCAGGTACCTTAGAAAAGTACATTCCTCCCGGTAGCATGGAGTTGCTGATGAAGCTTTTACGAACTGAACCCGTGGAACTTAAAATCACCAAACCCCGCAAAACCAAGTTTGGTGATTACCGATTTCCGAAAGCAGGAGAAAGGCACAGGATAAGTGTAAATGCGAACCTCAACCCCTTTGCCTTTATTATCACAGTGATACATGAAATGGCTCACCTCAAGGCATTTAAAGACCATGGGAAGTTTATCAAACCACATGGAGCCGAGTGGGCTCAAACCTTTCGTGATCTTTCCAAGCCCTTTATTGAAGCAGGAATATTTCCCAAATCATTGGAGCAAAACCTTATTAAGAGTTTAAATAAAGGGGCTGCCAGCAGTTGTACCGATATTGATCTTTTTAGGGCTTTAAAGGAATTTGACGACACACCGGACCATATTGTAACAGTTGAACAAATTGAGCCCGGAGGATATTTTAAAATAGACAACTCCAAAGTTTTTCAGAAAGGACCAAAATCACGGAAACGCTACAGGTGTTTAAACCTGAACAATGGGCGTGAGTACATGGTACACCCATTGGCCGAAGTAAAAAAAATTGACAATCCAAATATTTCAAAAAGTGCCTGATCAAAAATCATATTTCTCCTCAAACTTTAAACTTGGCATACTAGGCGGAGGCCAGCTTGGCAAAATGCTTCTTACCGAAACCCGCAGGTACGATATCCAGACCAAGGTTATGGATGACTCATCAACAGCACCCTGCCGTATTGGAAGCAATGAATTTGTGCAGGCCTCCATCACTGATAAGGATGCCGTGCTGGATTTTGCTAAAGACTGTGATGTGCTGACCATTGAAATTGAGAATGTAAGTACAGAAGCCCTTCACCAACTGGAGAAGGAAGGCAAAAAGGTTTACCCTCGCCCAGCCACTCTTGATATTATTAGAAACAAGGTTGTTCAGAAAAACTTTTACAGAGAGCACAAAATCCCCACCGCTCCTTATTTCAGTTTTAGAAATGCCACTGAAAGAACGGAATTACTGGAAAAATGTGGATTTAACCCTCCTTACGTTTGGAAGGCAGCCACAGGAGATCGGAAGAGCACACGTCTGAACTCCAGT
>CAXBJE010000238.1:0-5638 GCA_963975525.1 uncultured Owenweeksia sp.
CTACATTAATAAGTCGTTCAGTGTCTCTGGGATGAAGACCAATACTGGGTTCATCAAGAATGTAGGTTGAGCCCACCAAGGCACTACCCAGTGATGTGGCCAGATTAATACGCTGCGATTCTCCTCCCGAAAGGGAATTAGAAACACGATTGAGGGTCAGATATCCAAGGCCAACCTCCTGCAAATAGTTTATTCTGCTGTTAACTTCCGTTAGAATGCGTTTTGCAACCTTTTGCTCGTATTCGTTAAAGGTCACCGTTTGAAAAAACTCTGCAAGTCGGTCAATGGGCATTACCACTAACTCCGTAATTGCCTTTCCGCTAATCTTCACAAATGAGGCTTCCTTACGTAAACGGGCACCCTTGCATTCCTGACAACGGGTTTTTCCGCGGTAACGCGACAACATTACGCGGTATTGAATTTTATAACTTTTTGATTCTATGTACTTAAAGAAGTCATTTATCCCCTTAAAACCCTTGGCACCATTCCAGAGTAAATCCTTTTGTTCTTCAGATAAATCGAAATAGGGTTTATGGATAGGGAAATCAAATTTGGCCGCTCCTCGGATGAAATCATCTTTCCACTCGCGCATTTTCTCACCTTTCCAGGGAGCTACAGTTTCCTGATAAAGAGAAAGGCTGGAGTCCGGTATTACCAAATCCTCATCAATACCTATTACGTTACCAAATCCCTCACATTTTGGACATGCCCCAAAAGGATTATTAAAGCTAAACAGGTGAGGAGTAGGTTCTTCAAATTCTACCCCATCCTCTTCAAATCTATTAGAAAACTGCTGGCTGGTATTATCAGTTACATCCTGAATCACGCAATATCCTCGGCCTTCAAAAAATGCAGTTTGTATAGAGTCGGCCAATCGGTTTTGATTTTCTTCACTACCTAAATCGGCCGTTACGCGGTCAATTACAATCTCCAGCTTGTCTTTTTTGGGATTGGTATTTTTAGTGTCCACCTCTTCAATGCGCTGCACTGCATCATTAACCGCTAAGCGGGAATAACCCTGTTGCTCCAAAATACCCAATTGATCTTCTAATTTGCGGTCATGCAGAATTAGAGGACATTTTACCATAATGCGGTTTTCATCAGGCAACGAGCCTACATAATCAACTACATCACGCACTTCATGGCGCTTTACTTCATTTCCTGTAGTTGCAGATATGGTTTTTCCAACTCTGGCAAACAACACTTTCAGATAGTCATATATCTCAGTAGAGGTGCCAACAGTTGACCTTGGGTTACGAAATATCACCTTTTGCTCAATGGCAACGGCTGGTGAAATTCCTTTGATGTATTCTACTTCGGGCTTATCCAGGCGACCCAAAAACTGACGGGCATAGGAGGAAAGACTTTCTACATAGCGCCTTTGACCCTCAGCATAAAGTGTATCAAACGCCAGTGAGGATTTACCAGAGCCGCTGAGACCCGTTATCACCGTAAGTTGGCGATGGGGGATGGCAACGTCCACATTTTTAAGATTATGAACCCTTGCACCTTTAATGATAATAAACTTACGCGGATCTAGATTTTCTAAGGGATTGCTGGCTATGAAGAGTTTCAAAAAATGAGCGGCAAATTTACCAAACTCATTGCCGTTTGTTTATTTGAATAAAAAAATTTTATATTTGGAACGTTGATTTCTATCATTGCCCAGACACTTTTAATTATTATTTAAAAAATACATCGCTTATAAAACATAATTACTTGACTTGAAATTTTATTACTAACCTCAATCAGGTAGATTATGGATTATTCAAAAATGAGCGATAGTGAACTCATCAGGAGTTACCTGTCAGGCAAAGAGACCTCCCTCGAGTTTCTTGTTTCTAAACACCAACAGAGGATTTACTCTTATATTCTTGTTCGCATTCAGGATGCAGACTTAGCCAATGATATCTTCCAGGATACCTTTGTGAAGGTTATTAATACCCTGAAACGTGGAAAGTATAATGAAGAGGGTAAGTTTTTGCAATGGACAATGCGTATTGCCCACAACCTTATCATAGATCATTATAGACGTGAGAAGCGTATGCCTACAATGGCTCCAACGGATGAATTTGATATTTTCAATATTCTACATGATGGAAGTTTGAATGCCGAAGCCGTAATGGTGAAGGACCAAATTGAAAAGGATTTGCATAAGTTGATAGAAAAACTGCCAGATGAGCAGCGTGAGGTACTAGTACTTCGCCACTTTTCCGGACTAAGTTTTAAAGACATTGCAGATCAAACGGATGTAAGTATTAATACCGCCCTTGGGCGTATGAGATATGCGTTGATTAACCTCCGTAAAATGATGGAGAAGAACAATGTTTCCTTACTGATGCAGCAGTGATTTGAAATTTTCATAGAATTTTTTTTCGGGTGCAATAAGTATTAAATTGCTGTCGTTATTGACATACCGAACAAAAATTCGCCTATGGGAAATTCAACTACACTTAAAGATGAGTCCGGGGCTCATACAAAACCGCGGAAAGAAACATTACAATTCATTCTCAACTATTCAAAGGCACTTGAGATTAAGAAACTCAAAAGCGGAATAGAAGTAGAAATGATTAGGAACTGAAAAAAGCCCTTCACTGAAAAGTTGGAGGGCTTTTTTTTTTAGTAGTAACCCCGTCTCAACCGATTTATGATATTGCTTTGATCAATATCCAGCACAAAACGAATGCTTTTATAGTAAGCAGGCGTATTAAGGAAGTTTTGATCTTGATTCATCAGTGGAAAGTAAATTTCCAGAAAATCAGTTACCAACGCGATACGAACTCCAAAATCGTAATACAGTTTATCTGTATTATCCACTAATCCGGCATCTGCAAAAACACCAAATACCGACCAGATAGGTACTACAACATTGGTACTTATCATCCAGTTATCAGAATAGGCATTGGTTTGAGACTTAAAGCCACCCTCGGTTACAAAGGTTTGCTGGCTCCAAATTCCAGAACTGTCTGAGCGGCCGAAAAATTGATAATCAAACAGGAAATCACGCGTGCCACTAAGTCCTAAGCTGTAATAGTTGTTGGTAATTCCATTAGCCGCAAATTTGTTGGTGAAGAAATAACCGGCATAATTTCTCCAGATTAGCCATTTTTTATTGGGTAACATCCAACGGAAGTCTCCTTCAATTCCTAATCTGCTGAACTGATCTCCCCAATAAAAATCTCCCTGAATGGTATAGGGATTGAAAATATTGGTTTCTTCATATTTATAGGTTGCGTTAAAAACGCTAAAACTTGAGTTCCCTACTTGATTTGCGGGTTCGCTGAAGTTGTTTGGTAACTCCCTGTCAAGGTTTACCACCCTAAACCTTAGGTTTTGTAAAATGCTGCTGGTTGGGTATGGCTTTTTGAAATAGAAGTTAATGGCAGGGGATAGCCTTAAATAGGTGAGGTCTTCATTATAATGGTAATACCTGCCAAATACACCCACTCGTATTTGATGGAAAAGATTGCTCTTGCGCGGCAAAATGTTGTAGATAAAACTGCTGTAACCTGTCAGTTTCCCTGTACCTGTGCTGTATTCAGGGCCAATAATATATTCAAACGATTTTTGAACAAGCGAGCTGTTATCCAGGGAAGCTCCTATTAAAACCTTGTCATAAGCGTTAAAGTTGATGGTAGGTGTCCAGTACAGCTGGCTATGCTTTGGATCTTCAAAACTGTAGTAAAAGGGAAGGCTCAAAGGTTCCATCCTTGGAAACAAGGCGCGATTGTAATAGGTGTTATTTCTCTGGCTATACTCAGGTACCCGGCCGGGGTAATTTAGTATTACTTCATCGTAATCGGCATGGTACATCTGTACAGACTTTTTGCCTGTATGCCCTCCGTACCACTGTGTGAGCACCGGTTTTCCGTCCTTCATTCCCGTAAGGGAATAGGGCAACGTAAGCGTACCTGTATTGGTAACCGTGGCGGTGCTAATGGTAGGGCAGTATTCTGTTTTTACCAGGCGATAGTCATAGGTGCCGGTTGTTGGAACCCAATCCACAAAAAACCAATTCACGGGTTTGTTGGAGTAATAGTGAAAGCTGCTTTTAAGATTATTTGCCGTGGCCTCACCTTTATGGTTGAGATAAAACCTCCTCATAGATCGCCCAAAATTGTAGGGCGTAACAAACTCTCTGAGGTGACTGAGAGCCATATAAACCTTGGCTTGTGCAATGGCCTCGTAATTCAGTCGGCTTAATGAATCAACTGGGGCCGACATTGGTTGATCTAAATTTTGCCTGGCCAAATAGAGATATAGAAATTGGTTTTGATAAGAGTAGTCAAATTGATCTAACGCGAAGATTTTACCTAATAATGAGTTGCTCAGAGGCAGCCACTTTTTATCAGGAAAATTTTCGTTGATAAAGTGGTATTTGTAGAAGTACGGAATACCTCGTGCTATCCATGGATCTTTAAAACCATTGGGTAGCATTTTATAGCGAAAAATCATTTCAGCGCGGGCATGGCACAACTCTGAAGAAAACCTGAAAAGGTCTTTTGGTGTTTCTATAGTAAGGAGGTTATCACTTTGGTATTCCCCGTTTTTTTCAGGGATAAGGATTAAGTCAAACCTCTCTTCGGTATTTTCACCAATCTGATTTCGTAGAAATACATCTATCTCGCTATTGGTGATATCAACAACCGAGGGAAAATATAAGTCCTGATTAAGCACATAAAAGGAACCCCCATTTTTCATGGGAAATACAAACAAATCTCGCGAGGCAAAAAACTGGAGGTTTGTGCCAGTGTGGGTATAGTTAAGTTTTTTTAAACCAGGTTCAGGCGAAGGTTTTTTAAAGGGTAGTTCTTTTAGACTATCCAATCTTGCCAATTCGTTGCTGGTGGTGAGGGTGGCGTTGGAAGCTACAATCATATCTGCCGGAAGGCTAAAATCTACTTTGTATTGATTATTTGCGGGAAATATATCTCGCTGAAAAGTAATAGGATAAAGCTTAAACCCAGCACTGTCCAGAGTTGGGAAGTTTGGGAGCCAGTCAATAATTCGGTACATCTGACCGTCATAACCTACACCATTGAATTCGGAGGAGCCCAATTTTATCTCAAAATCAAATGTGACTTTTACAGAATCTCCTCCATTTAATGCAGCGGACAAGGGTAGGGCTACAAACTCACATTTTTCACAAACCGGAAGCTGTAAACTTCCAATAGCCAACTGCTCTACCGTTATAAAACCTCTTTCTTCCTTTTTGGCGTAAAAGGCATCAATCTTTTGAAATTCTGCTAGCTGCCTGTGTAGGAATGACTTTTTGTGCTCTAAAGAACGCGGTGGAAGATGAAGGTAAATAGTATCCAGCGAAAGCTTTGAAGAATTGAAAAAAGTAAGCTCGGCAGTACCCCTAAGGGTTTGCGTGCTATCAATTAGAGTAAGGGAGTAGGTGTATTTATTTCCTTGCGACCAGCTTAGGTTTGCACCGAGTAGTAGAGCGATCAGGAAGTGGTAAAACTTCAATGTTTACAGCTTTTTGGCAAATATAGCGGTAGTGGTGCAGACAGACTTTATCAAATGGATATAAACCAAAAACACCCCACAGGATTAATTCCTGCCGGGTGTTTTAAACTAAGGAGTGTTTTTTCAAATGATTGCCTCGAGATCGCTCTTAAAGGCCAATAAG
>CAXBJE010000239.1:0-5631 GCA_963975525.1 uncultured Owenweeksia sp.
TTATACAAGCACCAACAGTAATCTTTTTAAGTACGTCTTCAGGTGTGTTTTCAAAATCAACCACCACCTGCAATGTTTTTAAAGTGCTGCCATCGCTTAACGCAATAAACCTATTACTCCTAAAATTACGAACCCAGCCTTTTACAATGGATGTTGTGCCAACTGGTTTTTTATCGAGTAAATCTTTTATGGAGGTATGGTTCATAGCCGTATTTTTTATGGGCTGCAAAGTTTGAGAAAATTTGTGGAAAACAATTCCGCACTTAAAAAATTAGATACGCCTAGTTGTAAAAGGCTGCTTATTAGAGGAGTGTGCCCAAAATTGACAAATTGAGAAACTTTGGAAACTATTTACTCATTAATAGTTTCCTGTGTGTGAATAGTTTTTACTTTTGCGCGCGAAATATGGAAGAGCAGGAAAGAGATATTATTAATGGCGCATTAGGCATGTTCTACAAGTTTGGACTGCGTAGCGTTACTATGGATGATGTGGCCCGGGAGTTGGGTATTTCAAAAAAGACAATTTACAAGTACTTTGAAAACAAGGCAGATTTGATACAGAGGTCTGTACAAACTGTGCACGAGGCCATTAGTAGCACATTAGAGGAAATTCATAAAAGAACAACCAACCCCATTGATGAGCTAATGGAAATTGATAGCGTTGTGTGTGAAATTATGAAGCAGCATAACCCGAGCCTCAGGTATCAGCTTCAAAAGTACTATCCTCGTGTTTACAACTTGATTTATGAAGGGAGACAGGCGCTTTTTAATAAAATGATTAAGGAAAATATTGAAATGGGCCAAAAGGGCGGGTGGTACCGTGAAGATGCAAGTAAAGAGGTAATAAGCTTTTTATACTGTGCTAAGGTGGACACCATCCCCGAAGAGGAGGAAGAAACCTTTGCCAACTTTGATATGCCCTTTATTATGAATCAAGCCCTAATGTATCATATCCGCGGTGTGGCCTCATCCAAAGGGCTTGCCTATTTAGAAGAAAAGTTAAAAGACAACAAACCCACATTATAATGCGAAAATTGTTACTACTGGTTGTTTTTACCGGCTCCCTTTTTGGGCAGGCCGATGAACAGAGTCCCAGCACAGTTGCCCTTTCATTGGCCGAGGCTCAAACGTATGCTGTTGCCAACTCTTACCTGGTGGTAGATAAACAGTTGGAAATAGACAAGGCCAAGCAAACTATACGGAAGACAGCCTCTGTGTATTTACCAAAAGTAAGTGCCCAGTACAGTGTTACCAACAACCCTATCATTCAGCCGTTTGCTATTCCTAATGATCCAACTAGTCCGTTTTACAACCCGGGTAATACCGGAGAATTTAGCTATCTGGCCTTTGGAGCGGCTTATCAAAACCAGGCGGTGATATCGGCTAACTGGCTTATCGGAGATTTATCTAACATACTTGCCACCAAAGGTAGTCGTGCTTTAAAGGAAATAAGGCAACTAGAGAAGGAAGATGTTGAAATTGATGTAAAGGCCAATGTTGCCAAGGCCTATTATCAGGTTTTAATAGCGGAAGAGAGTGAGCGCATCTTGCAGGAAAATCTAAAATCACTTCAAGATAACCTTACCGAAGTAGGGGAGTTGTATAAAAACGGTTTTAGTGAGGAGCAGGACGTACAACAGCTGGAACTGTTGGTTTCGGGTCTTCAAAATAATCTCAATAATGTGGGCAGGCAGGTTGTACTGGCCAACCAGCTTTTAAAGTTCCATATGGGTATGCCCTTGGAGCAGGAAGTAAAGCTGACGGGCACATTGGAGGGCTTTAAGGATGATGCCATCGGAAGTGCAGCATCTTATTATGGAGACAATATAAAAACCGCTGATAATGTTGCGCAGCGCACCATCGATGCACAATACCGAGCTTCAATTCTGCAGTATAAAAATGAGTGGTACAAAAACTTCCCCACTTTATCATTCAGTGCAAACTACAGTAATACATACTTCACTAATGATTTTGACCCAATAAACTTTAATACCTATTGGGCTCCGGGTGCCAGCATTGTTGGTACACTTAAGTGGGATTTATTTACAGGCCTTAGCCGCCAATCTACTATCAACACCGCTAAGCTGGATATTGAAAGGGCTAAGGTGGCCCAAAAGGCAACCACAAGCCAGGTGCAGTTGGAGTTTGAGCAGGCCCGCTCTAATTATGAGTATGCTTTAGATAACTACAACAATCAGCTAAAAAATGTGGACCTAAGTAAGAGCATCAGAAATAAAACACGGGTAAAATATAAGGAAGGGATTAGCTCCAGCCTTGAGCTTACTCAGGCCGAAAACCAATACTTAGACTCTCAACAAAACTATTTAACAGCCCTACAAAACCTTTTAAATGCCAAAGAAGAAATTCTATTGGCCATTGGAAAATAACCCACAAACTACACCCATGAAAAAACATCTTATACTTCTGTTTGCCGCTGTACTACTGATATCATGCGAGCAAAACCCTGATAGCCTGGAAGGAAAACAAGCCATGCTTGAAGAAAAACAAAAAGAACTAGCCGAGCTTCAGGCAGCGGTTAATCAGCTTGAAACTGAAATTGCCGCAATGGATACCACCGCAACGGAGGCTGCCACACCGGTAGAGATTAAATCTCTTTCGAACGAAACTTTTGAGCACTATGTAAAACTTACAGGTACTGTTACCTCTAAGGAGAATATTATGATTAGTGCCGAAACATCGGGCCGTGTGGTTGCCATCCCCGCCCTGGAAGGACAGAAAGTTGGACGCGGTACCGTGTTGGTTAGAATTGAAAATGAGGCCGTATCTAATCAGCTTCAGGAAGCCAAGTCTTCTTTTGAGTTGGCCGAGGTTACTTTTCAAAAACGCAAAAAACTCTGGGATCAAAAAATCGGTTCGGAGATAGAGTTTCTTCAAGCCAAAAATGCTTTTGAAACAACCAAAAGCAGATATGCCCAGGTACAAACACAATACAATAACACCATTATTAAAGCACCTATTAATGGGGTGGTTGATGACATCTCTGTCAAGGAGGGTGAATTTGTAGGCATGGGTTCTCCAATAGTTCGTGTGGTTGATTTGGAGAAGGTAGAAATTGAAGCGGAGTTATCAGAGCAGTACTTGAGAGCCATAAAAAAAGGCGATAGTGTAAAGGTTGAAATACCAGCATTAGGTATTACCCGAAAAGCTCCAGTAGCTTTTGTGAGTCAGGTAATTAATCCTGATAACAGAAGCTTTAAAATAAAGGTAAATCTAGAGAACAAGGATGGACAGATTAAGCCAAATGTGCTGGCCAACCTAATGATTAGAGATTACAGGAATGACTCGGCCATTGTGGTACCATCTACCAGCATTAATAAGGATTTGAAAGGGGATTTTGTGTACCTCGCTGTTTCAAAAGATGGTGATATGGTAGCCCAGAAAAGGTATGTGAAAAAAGGAAGTTCTTTTGGAGCATCTACAGAAATAAAAGACGGACTTAAGGCCGATGACCAGGTAATTACAATAGGGTACAATCAGGTGAATGACGGTGAGAAGGTCTCATTAAACTAAAGAGCCCAAAACTTTTATAAAATTATCATGGCCAATAAAACTAATAGAGAATTTAAGCTGAGTACGCTTTCGCTGAACAATGCTATCAGCGTATTCATACTCTCAGGCTTGCTCATTATGTTCGGGCTGTACTCTTACCGCACCATGCCCAAAGAGTCGTTTCCCGAAATCGTGTTTCCACTTATTTATGTGCAAACCGCTTATCCCGGTAATACGCCAGTAGATATTGAGAACCTGATAACCCGCCCGCTGGAGAAAGAAATTAAAGGGGTGGATGGAATCAAAAAACTCAATTCAGAGTCCGTTCAGGATGTATCCATTATTAATGTGGAGTTTAACATTGATGTTGATACTGAAAAGGCGCTTCAGGATGTAAAGGATGCGGTAGATCGGGCAAAAAGTGATTTACCATCTGACCTTGACCAGGATCCGTTGGTGATGGATGTGGATTTGTCGCGTATTCCTGTATTAAACATTAACCTTTCGGGAGATTATTCTATCGATCAGCTGGTGGATTATGCAGAGATTCTTCAGGATGAGATTGAGGAGCTTTCTGAAATTTCGGAAGCCACCATTACCGGAGATAAGGAGAAGGAGGTTCAGATAAATGTGGACCTGCCAAGGCTTAAGGTAAATCAAATCAGCTTTCAGGATATAGAAAGTGCCATTGCCAGTGAGAACGTAAACATTGGTGCCGGTGATATTTTGCTCGGAAATACCCGCAGAAGTATCCGTACGGATGCAGAGTTTGAGAGCATGGACCAGATTAGGAACATCATTGTAAAGCATGAAAATGGCAACATTGTATACCTAAAGGATGTAGCAGATGTGTTGTTTACCTATAAAGATGTAGAGAGTTTTGCCAGGCTTGGGGGCAATCAGGTAGTATCACTTAACGTGATAAAAAAGAGTGGTGAAAATCTGCTGGAGGCTACCGATAAGATTATGGAGATTCTAAAAGAATCAAAAAAATCCGGAGCGCTACCAAAAGGGTTAAGAATTACCACCACTAATGACCAGTCCGTTCAGACCAGAAACCAGCTTAGCAATTTGGAAAATTCCATTATTAGTGGAGTTATTCTGGTGGTGTTAGTATTGTTGTTTTTCCTTGGTTTAAGAAACGCCATTTTCGTAGGCCTTTCCATTCCGTTCTCTATGTTTATTTGCTTTTTGGTGCTTAGCGCCATGGGCATTACGCTTAACTTTATGGTGCTTTTTGCGCTGATATTGGCACTGGGTATGTTGGTGGATAATGCCATTGTAACCATTGAAAATATTTACAGGCTTTATGATGAAGAAGGCCTTAGCAAGTTTGAGGCAGCAAAGCAAGGGGTTGGTGAAATTGCAGTACCCATTATAAGCAGTACGGCAACTACGTTGGCGGCATTTTTTCCTCTTTTGTTTTGGGATAGTATAATTGGTGAGTTTATGGGCTTTTTACCTAAAACACTCATTATCGTTTTGGCCTCCTCTTTATTTGTGGCGTTGGTTATCAACCCTGTTATCACAGCAACTTTCCTCAAAAAGCAAGATTTAAAAAGAAAGCCTAATTATAAAAGAGCACTAATTTCTGCAGCTATTTTTGGGGCTATTGGTATTCTTATGATTGTTGCGGGCTCCTTCACTTTTGGTAATTTCATGCTAATTATAGCGGCTGTAATTCTGCTGTTTGCTTATGTGCTTGAGCCTATTGCGGCCAGATTTCAATCTGGTGCCTTGGTTCGTTTAGAAAACGTGTATGCCAAGTCTCTAAAATGGTCCTTATCCGGGTATAAACCAGTGATGATTTTAGTGGGAACAGTGGTTCTCATGATATTTTCCATCATGTTTTACTTTGGCAGTAATCCTACTATAGTTCAGTTCCCGGTAAATGAACCCAACTTTATTAATGTATATGTTGAGGTGCCTTTAGGTACAGATGTGGTAGCAACGGATAGTGTTACCCAGCTGGCTGAACAAAAACTTGATGAGGTGCTGGAGCCGTATAAACATGTGGTTACCTCTGTGGTAACAAATGTTGGAGCAGAAACAGCCAGCCAAAATGACTTTGGTGGTGCGGGCGGCCCCACGCCTAATAAGGCAAGAATTACGGTGTCTTTT
>CAXBJE010000240.1:0-5624 GCA_963975525.1 uncultured Owenweeksia sp.
CAGTATTAACGTACCAGTTTTAGGAATTATAGAAAACATGGCTTACTTTACACCTGCCGAACTTCCTGATAATAAATATTACATCTTTGGAAAGGAAGGCGTTCAGCACCTTTGTAATGAATTGGACGTACCCTTTTTAGGGGAAATACCTTTAGTGCAAAGCATCCGTGAAAGCGGTGATGTGGGCCGCCCCGCAGTATTACAGGATGGCACACCAGTAAGCAAAGCCTTTGATGAAGTTACCAAACGCATGGTGGAAGAATTGGTAAAACGCAATGAAGAAATGCCGCCTACCGAAGTTACAAGGATTACAACTATGGCCGGATGTTCGGCTGTGAAGGAAAAAGTTTAAGAAATGGCTTGGACGTTTGAAATGTGGATTGAAAACGAAGACCGTATCAAGACAGATAGGGTTCGTGAATATTTTAACTCATTTCAATATCTGGATGAGAAGAATAAATACAAGATTCTGGCTTTCAAGAATGGGACAGTAACGGTCTCCAACATATCTCAAAGCGGTATCCTCTCACAAGATGATGCAGATGAAATGACTTGGGTAGGGAATAAGTTTTATGATTTATTGAAGGATGCTCCTGACTTTAGATTTGCCCTAACAGGAGTTGAAGTTGGTGGTTGGATTGAAATGAATGAAATTCTAAAAAACCCAATCGAAATTATCCCAATAAAAGGTTTTGTAATTAGCAATGATATTTATGAATCCATTGGCAAGCCTGGTTCACTCCTTCCTTTCAAAGCTAATTATGTCTGGAATCCATATGAAGGAGAAGTCTATGAAAAACCGTACCCACCCTTTTACTTGTAGAGCATAGGGCATCTAAAGAAAAAACTATGATAGTAGATAAAACAGCAACCATTGACAAAATAAACATCGCCTTGAATGAAATCAGGCCGTTTTTGAATTCGGATGGTGGCGACATTAGCTTTATTGACCTCGATGATGATGGCACCGTAAAAGTGCAGCTCCATGGGGCTTGCACGGGTTGTTCAGTAAACCAGATGACCTTGAAGAGCGGGGTGGAAATGACCGTGAAAAAATATGCCCCGGAGGTTAGCCGCGTGGTTGAAATAGGAATGAGTAAGAAGGCGTAGAATGTCGCAAACAGAGGTTCTTAAAAAAGTTACCATCCACTTTGCAGGTGACTCAGGAGATGGAATTCAGTTGGCGGGAAGCCAGTTTACATTAACCACCGCTTTACAGGGTAATGACCTTAGTACCTTCCCTGATTTCCCGGCTGAGATACGCGCCCCAATTGGCACGGTGGCTGGTGTTTCCGGTTTTCAAATCCATTTTGGAAGCGTGGAGATTGACACCCCTGGTGCTGAGCCGGATGTATTGGTGGCTATGAATGCCGCTGCATTCAGTAAAAATTTCAAAAACCTAAGGAAGGGTGGAACCATCATTGCCGATGAAAGTGGCTTTGATAAAAAGAATCTGCGTTTGGCCAAAATGGATGAATCCATTAATCCGCTGGACCAGATAAACCACAACGATTATAAAGTTTACCGTGTAGATATTACAGGCCTAAATCGTACGGCTGTGGCCGATTTACCTTTAGGAAACAAAGAAAAGGACCAGTCCAGAAACCTGTTTGTGCTTGGTTTGGTGTATTGGCTTTACAATCGCAATTTAGAACCAACGCTTAATTTCCTTTCGGAGAAATTCAATGCGAAGCCCGAAACACTGGAAGCCAACATACGTGCGCTAAAAGCCGGTTTTCACTACGGTGAAACCATTGAGGCTTCCACCAGATATACCATTGAAAAGGCAAAACTGAAACCAGGCGAATACCGCAACATTGTGGGTAACGAAGCCCTTGGTTTGGGCTTGGTAGCTGCTGCTCAAAAATCAGGACTGGAGCTATTTTATGCCGGTTACCCCATAACGCCTGCTTCAGATATTCTCCATTTTTTAGCGCGCCAGAAGAATTTTGGTGTAAAAACATTTCAGGCAGAAGATGAGATTGCCGCTGTTACGGCTGCTATTGGTGCCGCTTTTGGCGGAAGCCTTGCTATTACGGCCACCAGTGGTCCGGGTATGGCGCTGAAAGGCGAAGCACTTGGCTTAGCGATGATGCTGGAGTTGCCCATGGTAATCGTGAATGTGCAGCGTGGAGGCCCCTCTACGGGCTTACCGACCAAAACCGAGCAAGCCGATTTACTACAGGCCCTTTACGGGAGAAATGGCGAAGCGCCTATCCCGGTGATTGCTGCCAGCTCCCCTTCTGATTGCTTTTTTGCAGCCATGGAAGCCTGTAAGATTGCAATAGAGCGCATGACCCCTGTTATTCTATTATCTGATGGTTATTTGGCCAATGGTGCAGAACCTTGGAAATTCCCAAAGGCCGCTGACTTACCCCAAATAAAGCCCCTTTTTGCTGATGATGAGGAATACCAGCCTTACGCCAGAAATGAGAACTTAACCCGCAAGTGGGCCATTCCCGGTATGGCCGGAAAAGAGCACCGTATGGGTGGACTGGAAAAAGAAGACATTACCGGCAACGTAAGCTACAGCCCTGAAAATCATGAAAAGATGGTAAAAATCAGGGAAGAGAAAGTGCAGAAAATTGCTAACGGCTACCAGCCGCTGGAATTGATACAAGGCGAAAAAACCGGAAAAGTACTGGTAGTGGGTTGGGGAAGTACATTAGGCTCCAACAAAGTAGCCGTGCGCTGGGCTCGTGAGGAAGGTTTATCCGTATCGCAACTGCACCTAAGGCACCTGTTACCTTTTGATAGCAACCTTGGTGAAATCCTTAGCCAGTTTGAAACCATCATAGTACCGGAGTTGAACAATGGTCAATTGGAAAAAATCCTAAAACAGGAATTTAAGGGCAACATCCACGGGTTGAATAAAATACAGGGATTGCCTTTTAGGGCAAAAGAGATTTTGGAGGAGATAAAGAAGTACGCATAACTATGAGCATGAATGGAACCCTTACTGCCAAAGACCTCGCTACCGACCAGGATATCCGTTGGTGCCCGGGCTGTGGTGATTACAGTATTTTAAAGCAAATGCAAACCGTATTACCTGAGTTGGGCATTGAGCGTGAAAACCTGGTTTTCATTTCGGGCATTGGCTGTAGTTCGCGATTTCCATATTACATGAATAGCTATGGAATGCACAGCATCCACGGCCGTGCACCTTCTGTAGCCAGCGGACTTAAAGCTGCCAACCCCAACCTCAGCGTGTGGGTGGTAACGGGTGATGGCGATGCACTTTCCATAGGTGGAAACCAGCTGATACATTTACTAAGGAGGAATTTTGACATCAACATACTGCTCTTTAATAATGAGATTTATGGGTTGACCAAAGGGCAATATTCGCCAACCTCCCAAATTGGCAAATACACCAAATCCAGTCCACTAGGGAGTATAGATCATCCTTTCAATCCATCGGCCTTGGCGCTTGGCGCAGATGCCACTTTTGTTGCGCGAAGCATGGACCGCGACCCTATCCACATGCGCGAAATATTAAGGCAGGCCCACCAACACAAGGGAACTTCCTTTGTAGAGATTTACCAAAACTGCAACGTGTTTAACGATGGAGCCTTTGAAAAATTCACGGATAAAAAACAAAAGGACTCTACCACTATAAAGTTGGAGGCAGGCCAACCCATCACCTTTGAAGGTGGACAAAAAGGATTACGCCTGAATGGGCTAAAACCCGAAGTTGTAGAATTGACTGAAGGCCAATCCCTAAACGACCTTTGGATACACGACCCGAAAGACCCCACCAAGGCTCATTTACTGAGCCGCATGTTTGGTGATGAATCTCCGCGCCCGTTTGGAGTGCTTTATCAGGAAGAACGCTTTACCTATGAAGATGCGATGCAGAATCAGCTGGAAAAAGCAAAATCAACACAAGGCGAACCCGACTTAGATAAACTAATAAGAGGGAAGAATAGCTGGGTGGTGGAGTAGATTGAATCACGCAGATTTCGCAGATTAGCGCAGATTTTTATTTAACAAGCCTCCACTAAGTAATTCTCACAAAGTTTTTAAAGTCCGTTTACTATACGCTTTATCTTAATAGGCACCTCGTTAAAGTTGATTAGCAATCCCAGCTTAATTTTAGTCAACTTCAGGTAGGTCATAAGCTGCTTGTGATGAACTGGGGCTAGCGCCTCAACCGACTTCAACTCAATTATTACTTTTTCTTCTACCAACAAATCCAGCTTTAGCGCCTGACCCAAATCTTCCCCACGGAAAATAACGGGTACAGGCATCTGTCGCAATACTTTCAGGTTTTCTTCTCTTAACAGTCGAAAAAGGGCCGCCTCATAAATACTTTCCAGTAATCCCGGGCCCAATTCATTATAAACTTCAAAAACAGCCCCACGAATCAAATAGGAAATTTCATTTTCAGTCATCCTTAAAAATAAGACTTATCTGCGCCCATCTGCGAAATCAGCGAGACGAAAACAAAAAAGCCCCGCTCTCTTTTCAGAAAGCAGGGCTTCAATATTAAAATCTGCGCTTATCAGCGAGATCAGCGTGAAATGTTCTACAATATCAACATCGCATCACCATAGCTCAAAAAGCGATACTTCTCTTTTACCGCTTCCTTGTAAGCTTTCATAATAAGATCGTAACCACCATGGGCGGCAGTCATCATCATTAGGGTGCTTTGTGGTGGGTGCAGGTTTGTAATCAGGCAATCCGTTACTGCAAACTCATAAGGAGGGAAAATAAATTTATTCGTCCAGCCATCAGTTGCGTTTAGGTGCCCATCGGTACTTACCGAACTCTCCATGGCACGCATTGAAGTTGTACCCACTGCACAAACCTTTTTACGGGCGTCAATGGATTTATTAACGGTAGCCGCAGTCTCCGGGTAAACCCAATATTGCTCACTGTCCATTTTGTGCTTACTAAGGTCTTCCACTTCCACTGGGCGGAAAGTTCCTAAACCAACATGAAGTGTTAGTTCAGCGAAGTTTACACCTTTAATTTCAGCACGCTTCATTAGCTGCTTACTAAAGTGCAGGCTGGCTACAGGGGCAGCAACAGCTCCTTCTTTTTTAGCAAAAATAGACTGGTAACGGTCAATATCATCTTCATCCGGCTCACGGCCAATGTACTTTGGAATAGGGGTTTCGCCCAGCTCAGCAAGCTTTGCGCGGAACTCTTCATAGCTACCATCATACAAAAAGCGAAGGGTACGACCACGTGAGGTTGTATTGTCAATAACCTCAGCCACAAGGCTGTCGTCATCGCCAAAATAAAGTTTGTTTCCGATACGGATTTTACGAGCGGGATCTACCAGCACATCCCAAAGGCGGCTTTCGGTATTCAGTTCGCGAAGCAGGAAAACCTCGATACGGGCACCGGTTTTTTCCTTGTTACCGTACATACGGGCCGGGAAAACCTTGGTGTTATTCAATACCATTACATCACCTTCGTCAAAATAATCAAGAATCTCATTGAACATACGATGCTCAAAAGTTCCGGTTTTGCGGTTTACCACCAATAGGCGGCTATCATCACGATGTGTAGTGGGTCTGTCAGCTATAAGCTCCTTTGGGAGAGTATAGGTGAAGTGTGAAAGTTTCATCTTCATAGCTTACGGGCTTTGAAATTAAAGTTAAAACATTGATAAAAAG
>CAXBJE010000241.1:0-5605 GCA_963975525.1 uncultured Owenweeksia sp.
GGCACATGGTACGTATGATATTTATCCAGAAAAGATGGTGCCCCGGGCTGTAATAGGTGCTGGAGTCTCCTATTATCTGGGATATGGCCGAGTATCTTTTGATGACCCCATAAACGTGTTTGTGCCAAAGTCGGGGGCTTCTGCAGCCGATTTCACTAGTGCCTTTTCATCTGAATTAATTTACCCGGGTGGGGTATTCAACATTCAACCTGAGTTTGACGAAAAGTATGTATTTGCTTCCCTTGGTTTTGTGCAGCACCTGCTTGGCCGGTCCAATGGATTATCCTCTATAGAAGTAAAAGTGAAGGCGGGCGCTGATTTTGCTGAGGTTCAATCCGCAGTAATAAAATTGTTTGGAGATGACTTCAAAGTGGAAAACAGAGAGGAACAACAGGCCATTTTTCTAAAAGTGATGAAGACAGAAAGCCTGTTTACCTTTTTGGTTTTTGCACTTATCCTCACCATTGCCACATTTACCATTATGGGGAGCCTATCTATGATGATGTTGGATAAAAAGGAACACCTGCGGACCCTTTGGGCAATGGGGGCAGAGCTTTCTACACTTCGCAGTATTTTTTTTAAAGAGGGCTTACTGATTAGTTTGGTGGGTGCCGGACTAGGCTTGATAATTGGGGTAGGCGTGGTGCTGGCACAACAATATTTTGGTCTGTTGGAAATTGGACAAAACTATGTGGTGGAGGCCTATCCTGTACAGTTAAAGTTTGAAGATATATTGCTTGTTATAGCTACAGTGGCGCTACTCTGCGGAATTACTTCCTGGCTAACATCAAGGAGGCTTACCGTAAAACTGATATCCTAAAGGATAATCATCGCATCGTCAAACTTCTGTTCTATTTGGTCAAATAAATCTCTTATTTCATACACACTTTCTGAGCGTACCAATTCTGAGCGATAAGGTTTGAAATTGGCGATTCCCTTGAAGTAGTTAGTGTAGTGCCTGCGGGTTTCAAAAATCCCCACTTTTTCACCCTTCCATTCAATGGCCATTTCAAAGTGCTGGCGGGCAGCATTACATCTCTCCGAAAGGGTAGGAGGTGCCAGTTTTTCACCTGTTTCCAGGAAGTGCTTAATCTCATTAAATACCCAGGGGTAGCCTATACTTGCCCGGCCAATCATAATTCCGTCCACGTTGTATCGGTTTTTCATTTCCAATGCTTTCTCTGGTGAGTCCACATCGCCATTTCCGAATACTGGTATTTTTATGCGGGGGTTGTTTTTTGCTTCAGCAATAAGGCTCCAGTCGGCTTCACCCTTGTACATCTGCTTGCGCGTTCTGCCATGTATGGAGATGGCTTGTATGCCAACATCCTGAAGCCTTTCGGCAACCTCTACAATATATTTTGTGTTTTCATCCCAACCCAGGCGGGTTTTTACGGTAACGGGTTTTTTTACGGCTTTTACAATTTCAGCCGTCATGCTTACCATTTTTGGTATATCCTGTAAGATCCCAGCACCAGCCCCTTTACAAGCTACTGCCTTCACTGGGCAACCATAGTTGATGTCCACAATATCGGGGTTAGCCTCTTCGGTAATAGCTGCTGCTTCGCGCATGGAAGAAATCTCGTTGCCAAAAATCTGGATGCCAATGGGGCGCTCGTATTCAAAAATGTCCAGCTTTTGAACACTTTTGGCGGCATCGCGTATCAAACCTTCGCTTGAAATAAATTCAGTGTACATCACATCTGCTCCATGCTTTTTGCATAGGGCTCTAAACGGAGGATCGCTTACGTCCTCCATAGGGGCCAATAACAATGGAAACTCACCAACTTCTATGTCACCAATCTTTACCAAGGATAGTTCTATTTTTGGCAAAATTAAGCAATAGCACACTTTAATGTTGAGAGGAAGTTTTGCGGGCCATAGCCCGGGTATGCAGTTTTTAATGATAATCTTCCTGGCAGTGCTCGGACTTACCGTTTTTTCGTTGCTGGGCTTTCTGCTTATTCCACTTATTTATTCAGTTTCCCTTAATGACTTGTTGGATGCATCACAAAATGGTGAAGGCTTTTCATCACAGGTGTTAAAGTTTCTGCAAGGCCTTTCTAGCATTGGTTTGTTTTTAGTTCCGGCATTATTTGCTGCCCACCTATTCGCACTTAATGGTGCAAAGTATTTAAGGATAGACAGGTTTCCAAAAAAGTGGTTACCAGTGCTTTTCCTCCTTGTTGTTATTACCCTTTCGGGAAATGTGCTTTCGGATTTGCTATACAGAATCAGTAAGAGTATGCCATGGCCGGAATCGCTGGCTTTTTTAGAAGAAATAATTGCAAGGTCGGAAAGCAGCATGACCAAACAGGTTCAGCAGTTTCTGGTAATGAACACCCCTTATGACTTTGTTCAGATGTTTTTCATAATGGCAGTTCTTCCTGCGGTTTGTGAGGAAGCGATGTTTAGAGGTGCTCTTCAGCCTGTGCTAATCAAACTAACCAAAAACACCCATTTCGGGATATTATTTACTGCATTCCTATTTGGTTTAATGCACATGCAGTTTTACACCTTCCTTTCCATTTTTGTATTGGGTGTGGTGCTGGGTTATGTTCGGCAGTGGACGAATTCTCTGTGGCCTGCCATGATTATCCACCTTATTAATAATGGAAGTATTGTAGTGGCCGTTTACTTTTATAATATAAATTATTTAAGTGCCAATGACCTGAGCGAGGCATGGGATTGGAAGTTGGGAATTCCGGGGCTATTGGTCTTCATGGTAGCTATGGCAGGGCTCTATAAATTGGTGAATCCTAAAAAAGAAAGCCCCATCCTAAAAGGATGAGGCTTAAAACTATTGGACTTGTATCCTAAAGTTTAGTTTACAATAAGACGCTGGGCGGTAGAATATTTACCTGATCTTAAAGAAACAATATAAACTCCTGAAGTTAGGTTCTTGATATCTACCAATTCTTTGTAGTTACCACTTCCTATGTTACCTAAGTCAATACTTTTTACGGTTACACCAGTCATATTGGTGATTTCCAAAGTGTATTTTCCTGCTTCTTTCACATTAAAAACAACTGCTACATTATTAGAGGCAGGGTTTGGAAACAATGAACTGATATCACCTTTATTGATGTCAAACTCAGCAACTGAGAAATTATCAGGGCCTGGCTTATACATAAAATCGTAGTAGTTGTACTGTACTGAGGTAAGCACTTGAGTGGGGTCTCCTCCTGCAAGGCCGGTAGCAGTTACAGGTACCTTTATTTCACCGTTGGCATCAATATTATATACAATATGTGGCAAATTAAACTGAACGGCTGAGCCAATATCCGCGGTGGCGCCAGTCATATCTCTTCTTGTGCCCATTGTGTCTGCATCAACTGCAAGAGACCTCATCCAAACATCAGGATACAGATTGTCTGTAGTACCGAAGTTCAAAAGTGACCCAGTACTACCGTAGGCGTAAATAAGCATAGAGCCATCCTGAGTTCTGGCAATCTGTGGGCGGTTATCTTCTGAAAAGTCTGGATTAGCAGGGTCAACTCCATAGTTCCCTCTAAAAGTATTTACAGTATCAATAAATTGACCTTTCCAGGTTACACCACCATCTGTGGAGTAAACATCAACAATCATGTTTAGTGCAGAGTATACCGAAAATGCAGTACCTGTTGATGCACTTGAAGTAATTGTATTATTGGCAGAAGGGCACAAATTCATAATCATATGCGGGTTGCCGTTTTTGTCAACCACCATGTCATGCTCAAATGCCGATGTTAGAGCGCCTATGGTCCAGGCCGGGTAAAGGCTGGATAGCGAATCTTTAAATGTAAGAGTTCCGTGTCCTGTAATTTGAAGATTGTCAATATTTACACCAGTTCTCGCAGACCAGGTTTTTCCTCCGTCTGTAGTTCTCATGAAAGATGGGCTATATACACCGTAAGGAGCAATGCTGGGGTCATTAAGATAACCCAGGCCAGTAATATATCCAACGCTTCCATTTGGCGAAAAGCTGATTTTAATATCTGTTAACAGCGGATTGCCTGTACCTGCTGTATCTCCGGCAAACGGAAATCTTAATTTGCTGTGTGTAAATTCAATTCGTTTGTTGGTAGGATTAAAAACACCAGTAGAGATTATCACCGTGTCTCTGTATACAGGAGATCCGCTTGTGATATCATCTGCACCATTAATACCAAACACTTTTTGAGAGTCAGCCACAAACGTGATATCATCAGCAACCTGCCAAAACAAGCCAGCAGATGGTTGAGTGGTAATCTCCTGACTATAAAGGTCGGTGCCATTTAATTGAGTGCTACCAACTACCTGACCTCCCCATGAACCGGCACTATTTGATCCGTTTAATGAAGAAGCGAAAAATGCCAAGTAGGCGGAGTCAGCAACAGTATTCCCAGTTGGGTTAAAAATAACGCCCTGAGGGTATCTGGCTGGTGCATTTAGCTGTCCGCTAGCCCCTGTTGGGCTCCAAATTGGTCCTTGGTCAACTGACCAGGTTGTCCCACCGTCTTTGGATACGTCATAACGCAAATGTCCTGAGGTGGTACCGGGGAAGCTGTTTATATCATTTCTGTGTGTAAAAGCAATGGTGTTAATGGAAGGGTCAACCCATAGATAAGTGCGAACACCTAGTGTTGAAAAGGCATTAGAAGCTTTGCCTATACCGGTACTTGCAACAGCAGAAACGCCTTTTTTAATTGGAACGTAGTTTTCGTTTTCAACCAGAGCCTGCCCTGGTGCTGCGTGTTGCTCTTCGGAAACGGAGCTTTGGGCAAATGCCCCAAACGCGCATAACGATAAAATAAAGGATAGTTGTTTTTTCATAGCAAAATTTTTATTAGGGCGTTAAAGATAAATCAAACAACGTATTCCAACAGTGGTATTGGGCGTAAACCACAAAAAAAAGCCTCATCAATTTTGATGAGGCCTTCTTTTGTAAGAATCAGCTTCTTATTAATTAATAATCAGTCGCTTTGACGTTGTATACCCTTCAGATTTAAGGACAACTATATATACGCCAGATTTAAGATCTTCAATATTTACGGTTTCCTTAAAGTTGCCGCTAGCCATGTTTCCAAGGTTAGTTCTTTTCAAGGTAACACCAGCAATGTTGGTAATTTCGATTGAGTACTCACCAACTAATTTTACTGAAAAGTTAACAGATACCTCAGTTGTAGCAGGGTTAGGATACATAGCATTAATTTCACCACTGATAATATCCAACTCAGTCAACCCTATATTAGATGTAGTATCAACATCAAGGAATATAATGTCGTTTAGTCCTGGAGGATCTAAATCTCCTCTAACTGTTAATCCTGGCTCACCATCTAATTGGTATAACAATCTAAATTTACTGTCAACAGTACGAGCAAGTGAAGGGAATACACACTCTACACTTGGTTGGTTTTTAGTAAGTTCCCAGGGAGCACTCCAAGTAGCACCACCATCTCTAGAAGATGTAACAAAGATTTTGTTGTAAAACTGAGTGCCTGAAAATTCCAATTCGTTAAGAGCTGAGAATGTCATAAACAGATTTCCATTGGCGTCAATTCCCGCATTGGGGAAAGTAGATAACGACTGAAAGTAGCGCGCAACCTCTGCAGAAGCAGTAATTCCAAGCTGACCATCGTTATCA
>CAXBJE010000242.1:0-5541 GCA_963975525.1 uncultured Owenweeksia sp.
ATGGTGAAAAGGCAGTTGAGGTACTTGCCGCAGTTTTGAAATTGTTAGTGCCGTTCTCACCATAGGCAGCTAATTGTACCCAATTATCGCTGCACGAAGCCGCAACAAAAACAAGTAGGCTGTCTCCAAAATTGTTTACTTGCCCATTGTATGCATGGTCAAATATCATCCAAATAGAATCATGACCGCTAAAATCAACAGCCGGAGAAATAATGTCGTAATCTTTTTGAGAGGTGTTGTTGTGAAGGGAGGCCTTAATAATAAAGTCTCCATTTGAAGCCAATTCGCGTTTCCAACCATTAGGGTCAATATCCCATGTGCTCCATTTGCTGAAATCTGAAATTGAACCAAAACCTTCGTGGAAAGGCAATGGGTAGCCGCCAACCGCAATAGCACCAGTGGTAAGGATAGAATCTGCGCCAAGCAGGTTTTCAACTCTTAAACCAACATCATAAAAGCCTTTTTGGGTAAAAACCACTTGTGGATTTTGAGTGGTATCTGAAGTGCCATTTACAAAGGTGAAAGTGGACGGAGTAATTTCCCATTTAAAGTCTGTTGGGCCGTACTCCGAATTATCAAATAATGTTACTGTATCGTTCAGGCAAATGTTCTGTTGTAGATCCATCGCTGCAAGTGGTGGTACAAGGTCTCCGTAAAGAGGACTTTCCCAAACACCGCGGCCATAAGTGGCAGCTCTCAGCTTTCGGTTGATGTAGTTAATCTCAAGCTCGTTTACAATTACGTTTGGCAGATTGCCATTAAATTTTAACCATTCCGTGTGGTTATCATCCTTGTAATAAACGCCTACATCAGTACCAATGTAAATACTATGATCAGGATTGTCTTCAATAGTTACGCAGTTTACGGGCAGGTTAGGCAAGCCGGTTGATAGGTTTGTCCAGGTGGTTCCACCGTCTCTGGTTTCAAATACTTTTTCGTTGGCCGAATAGCCACTGATGCTTACTACAATATGATCAGGGTTATCATAGCCTACAGCAATGCCCGTAATAGATCGGAAAACGCTTAAAGCCGAAAGCCGAGCCCATGTGTTACCGTAATCTGTACTTTTAAAAATACGATTACCGTCTGCCATAAATACATTGTTGGTATGATTTGGGGCAATGCCCAAAACGTCAATATTTCCACCACCAGAAATGCTGGAAGCAGTAAGATCCGTAAAGCTTTGTCCGCCATTAAACGATCTCCACACATTGGCAAAACCTGCGTAAATAGTATCAGGGTGTTTGGGGTCCAACATAAATGGGGTTACCCAGTTTCCGTTACCTGCCGGTGGAAGGTTAAAGCTAGCTCTAAAGCTGTTTCCACCGTTAGTTGACTTGGCAAAATCACCATAGTAAACCGAGGCATACATCACATTTGTGTTTTTAGAACTGATAGCACAGTCCATACCATCGCCACCGTAAACGTCTATCCAACCTGATGATCTTTGAAGGTGCGTACCATTATCCTGTGCACCGGCAATTATTAGATTAGTGTCGCTGGCCGATGTACCCATTTTATAATATTGGGTAATGTTAAGGCCATTGTTTAGTTCATCCCAGGCATTTTGGTTTAGTCTTTTGCGATAAAGTCCACCATCAGTTCCCGCATGTATTTGTCCTGTTACCGGATGATAAATAAGGTGGTGTATATCTGCATGAACAAAGGGGTTTCCACCGCCACCATACCAATGTGCAGCAATGCTCCAGTTGGAACCACCGTTGGTGCTTCTCCATATGTTTACACCACCAACGTACACTTCATTTTTATCGGTTGGGCTTACAGCCAAAGCCAAGTCATACCAGGCTTGTCCACCAACATCGCTACCATTTACCTGCCATCCCAATAAGTTGGGAGAGTTTGCCATTTGAGTCCAGGTAGTTCCTCCGTCAGTAGATCGACATATTGCCAAAAATCCATTGCTTGAAGATTCCCCGTAAAGGGCGTAAACGTAATTAGTATCATGAGGAGTAACCGCCAGCTCTATTCTACGAACATTACCAGTGGGCAAGCCGCTGCTAATTACCAATGACCACGATTGGCCGTTGTTTATACTCTTATAGATTCTTGGAGAACTTAAAGAAGAACAAAACAAAATATTGGGGTTTCCGGGCTTTTGAACAATGGCGTTATATGACCCGCTTTGAACGCTTGTCCAGTTGGTTCCGGCATCAATACTTCTGTAAATGCCCTGAGAGGTTGTGGCTACAATAATGTTTGGATTTACCGGATTTAGGTATAAGTCCGTAATCTTAATTTGAGAAGTGATTCCATGAACCAAGCCTGTGGCATTCCATGTTCCGCCACCATCAGTAGATTTTAAAACTCCAAAGCTGTAGGTATCGCCACCATCACGGTCTCCCGTGGCTATGTACATTATGTTTTTGTTGATGGGATTTATTTCAATGTCAGAGATTCCCAGATTTGCAAGTTGGTCGGTGTTTGTGGTCCAGTTCAATCCACCATCAATACTTTTCCATAATCCACCTGCCGGAGCGCCCATCCAAATAGTTTGTGCATCGGTAGGGTCAAATGCAATTCGGTTAATGCGTCCAATACCATCAATAGTGTTTCCGTTAAATGGCCCTAAGGGTTTCCATTGGCCAAAATTACCGGTACCAGCGGCTTGCATCTGCTGAAAAGCCTGCATCATTATACTGGCAGAAGGTCTCTCCCCATCAGGGTAAACACGGGTTTCCGTAAAGGCTTCCCAACGTTTAAATTGTTTCCAGCCCTTTCCCTTTTCAATGGTATTTTCTTTCCAGTAATTTTCAAAGTTTTGCTGTATGGTATAGAAGTTTACAGATGGATCGTTCATCTGTTCCACCCAGTCAGTATTTTGAGCAGTGGCAATACCAAATAAGCTTAGTAGCGAAAGGGAATAGAAAAGTTTATTCATCAAAAGGGCTTTCGTTAATGTTAAAGACAAGTTCAACGCAGTGTTAAATTTCTCTTAAAATATGAAAAGTCGCCAAATATAATGATATAGATGGCTCAAAATGTGTCGGGTAAAAGGCACCGGTATGGATGCGTGCTACGCGCTAAACTCCAATAGCTTTCTCCGATAAACCGAAAAGAGCTTGGATTTGGAGATAAATCCAACATACTTTCCGTTCTCCACAACCGGCAAATTCCAGGCATTAGTTTCCTGAAACTTCTTTATCACCGATTCCATGCCCTCACTTTTTTCAATAATGGCGGGTGGAGGGTTCATTAATTCATCTACGAAAGTTTCCTCGTAAATGGTTTGATCAAACATTATATGCCTGAAGTTATCTAACGTTAGGATACCGCAAAGGTTTTTGTCTTTATCCGTTACCGGGAAGATATTTCGGTTGCTTTGGCTTACCACTTTTACTAATTGGCCTAGCGACATCTCCGGGCGTACCGTTTTAAAGTTGCGCTCAATAACCTGCTCAATGTTGAGCAAGGTTAAAATCACCTGATCCTTGTTATGGGTAAGTAAGTCTCCCCGTTTGGCCAGCTGATCGGTGTAAATAGAATGTGGCTTAAGGCCACGTGTTACCATAAAGGATATGGCTGAAACAACCATTAACGGTACAAACAGCTCGTAGCCACCCGTTATTTCGGCAATCATAAATATGGCTGTGAGCGGAGCATGCAGTACACCCGCCATTAGCCCGGCCATGCCAACCAAAGCAAAATTGCTGGTTGGTATGCTTACAAATTTTAGTTGATTAACAAAGGAGCTAAACAAATACCCCAATGAGGCACCAACAAATAGAGATGGTGCAAACACCCCACCTGCTCCACCTGCACCTACAGTAAGGCTTGTGGCAAATACTTTTAACAAAACCAGCCCAAGCAACATCATCAATATCATCCATGGGCTTGTTAAATAATCTGATAAAAGACTGCCTCCCGTTATACCTTTAATATTTCCGTTGAGCAAATTGTTGATGGTTTCATACCCTTCTCCATATAGTGGAGGGACTAGAAAAACCAAAGAGCCCAGCAGTAAGCCTCCAATTAACATGCGGGTTCGGTAGTCTTTTATCTTCTCAAACTGACCGCCCGTCCAAAAGAAGAATTTACTGAAGTAAACTGATGCAAACGCACAAAGTATCCCCAGTAAAATGTAAAATGGTAAATCATTTATAGTGAATGGCTCAATGTATTTGTAATGAAAAAGGTGGCTGTTTCCCTGAAGGAAGAGAGAGGTAACCGCACCAGAAGCAGAGGCCAATAAAAGAGGAATAAGCGAAGCAAAGGTGAGATCAAGGCTAAAGATCTCTATGGTAAAAATAATTCCCGCAATGGGTGCATTAAAGATGGCAGATATGGCCGCAGAAGCTGCACACGAAATAAGTAACAGCCTTGACTTATAGTTCAAATGAACCATGCGGCCAATATTGGCGCCAATGGCAGAGCCTGTACCAACAGATGGTCCTTCCAAACCTACCGAACCCCCAAAACCCACCGTAACCATACTGGTGAGCATGTAGCTGTAAATACTCTTTAGTTTTATAAACCCGTTTTTACGGGATATGGCAAAGAGAGTAGAAGGAATAGGTTCCTTAACCGGTTCGCGGATTACATATTTCTTGATAAGAACGGTAATCACAATCCCGATTACGGGAAAAACAAAATAGTAGGGATTAAAGTATTTTGTGAAATAACCCTCCTGTACCTGTTCTTGAATAAAATGGGTGCTGTTTTTTAGAAAAACAGAAACTAAACCGGTAATAAATCCCACCACAATACTCAGCAAATACACAAACTGCTTTTGTGGAATATGCCTGGCTCGCCAAACGAGAAATCTTCCTAGTAGCGATGTGGGTTTATTATCAGGCATTAGGCATTTTCTTCCAGCTGTACTATTAAGTTTAGCTCATCCAGCTGATCTTGAGCAATAGGCGAAGGAGCGTCTATCATCAAATCACGGCCGGCATTGTTTTTTGGGAAAGCAATAAAATCACGGATAGTTTCCTTGCCACCCAAAATAGCCACCAAACGGTCAAAGCCAAAGGCAATACCACCGTGGGGAGGAGCACCATATTCAAAGGCATCCATCAAAAATCCAAACTGAGCTTTGGCCTCTTCATCACTAAAACCAAGGAAGCCCAACATTTGACGCTGCAGCTCCTTGTTGTGGATACGGATAGAGCCGCCACCTATTTCATTTCCGTTCAACACTAAGTCGTAGGCATTGGCGCGCACCGCACCTGGGTCCGTTTCCAACAATGGAAGGTCTTTTGGGTAAGGGGCAGTAAACGGATGGTGCATGGCATACCATCTGGCCGTATCCTCGTCCCACTCCAATAATGGAAAATCCAATACCCAAAGCGGAGCAAAAACCTTAGGGTCGCGCAATCCAAGTTCTGTGGCCAGGTGTAGCCTCAGGTCGTTTAAGGCCTTTCGGGTTTTGTCAGTTCCTCCAGCCATTAGCAGCATAAGGTCTCCCGGCTTGGCTCCAAAAGCTTCTGCCCATCTTTTTAGCTGTGTTTCATCAAAAAATTTGTCTACTGATGATTTTAGTGTACCGTCTTCATTGTACTTGCACCAAACAAGTCCAGTTGC
>CAXBJE010000243.1:0-5507 GCA_963975525.1 uncultured Owenweeksia sp.
ACCCATGACTTGCGCCAGCCTTTTAATCAGATTTCATCTTTTATCCAAATACTGGAGCTAACTCCGGATGTAGATGATAGCTTAAAAGATTTAATTACAGAGATGAAAGAATCCACCAACCATACACTTTCAGCAATGAACAATCTATTGGTTTGGAGCAAATCTCAATTTCTTAATGTAAAAACGTATCCGGAAAAAATTAATATTCCAGAACTCATTGATAGTGTAATATCCGAGATGACCTCAAACCTAAGTGAGAAAAAACTAAACCTCAATGTGGTACTTGAACCAAATGAAACACTGTTTGCAGACAGAAATCATGTGGAAATAATTTTAAGAAACCTATTAAGCAATGCCGCAAAGTTTTCGCCCATTGGAGGAACTCTATCAATTAATGTAGAGCGGAAAGACAACTCTGTAGAAATTGCAGTTAGTGATGAAGGTAAGGGCATGACAAACAATGAAATAGAAAGGCTGTTTGATGCTGAAAGTCATTTTTCCACACCAGGAACTCTAAATGAAAAAGGTAGCGGATTAGGAATGCTAATTGTTTCTGAATTTGTAAAGGAAAACAATGGTACAATAAATGTTGCCAGCCAGAAAAACATTGGCTCTACCTTTAAGGTTGTACTACCAGCAGCTTAAGTAAAAACACAATTTCTCAAAGGTTAACCGTACCCACTCATGTTATCTGAATACCTTTCTGATCACAATCGATCCCTTGATACCATAACCGGTTCGGAGGAAGACCTTCATAACAAAATCAGCAAAGGAGAGCATCAGCAACAAGATTTTAAGTTTAGGATTGATAGTTCGCAAAAAATTGCAAAAACCTTATCCGCATTTGCCAATACCGATGGAGGTTCTCTATTAATTGGAGTTAAAGACAATGGCAAAATTGCGGGAATTGATCCACAGGAAGAGTTTTATATGATTGAGGGTGCTGCAAGTCTCTATTGTAAGCCTCCGGTTGAATTTAAAACTACTGTTTACAGTAGCGAAGACAAGCTTGTTCTGGAGGTGTACATTGCTCCATCACAAAACAAACCACATAAGGCAAAAGAATCAAACAACACGTGGCTGGCATATGTTAGGCAGCGCGATGAAAACTTTCTGGCCAACAGAGTACTTGTTGCCTACATGAATAACAGAAGTACCCTGCCTAAAAAAAACCTTGTAGAATATGGTGTTAACGAGAAACTACTGTTTGAATTTTTATTGAAACACCAAGAAATCTCTCTGAGCAAGCTTACCAGATTGGCTGGCATATCAGTACAAAAAGCAGAAAGAATGCTTGTACTTTTCCTAAAATGGGAGGTAATTGGATGGACAGCTTCGGAAAATGGAATTAGGTTTCATTTAATCGAGTAACTTCTTAACATTGAGTTTTAATAACTCATCATCCAAGCCAGAGTACCAGTCCAGATAAGGACTTAGCTCACCACACCCTCCTTCCCAGTCAATACAATATATTTCAGCGTGGTCATTTTCGCACTGAGGACACCGAGCGATAGTTTCGAAGATATTCCACTCATTCCCACAGTGCTCGCAGCTCCAAGTCGAGATTTTACGCGGCTTCCAGTGGCATTTAGGGCATTTTATTTGCATGTAAATTTGGATATTCCATTCATCGACAAATTCAAATCTAATATCTAATTGTTGAATTCGATATGTAAGGAAACAATATTTTCGCGAGGCTTAATGAGAAATCGAACTATTCTTTTATTACTTGCTCTGATCTCGTTCGGAAGTGTTTCCGCACAAAACTCAAAAGAGACAAAATACACCAGTATGGGTGACTCCTTGGTGTATCATCTGTTTTCTCAAGCCAATAGCAATCCTTCCAAAACATTGGATGCCTCCAAGAAATTGCAGGTTCAGGCATTACGATCTCGTGATAGCGTACTCTTCGCCAAGGCTCTTGTTGTTGAAGCGAGAGCTGCTTACAATCTTTCTAATGTTACTACAGCTATTGCCAAGGCAAACGCTGCCATTACAATCTTTAACCTGTATTCTGCAAATGACGGGTTACTCCTTGCGTACTACGAGCTTGGCATAATAGAGGGTTCTTCTGGTGATTTTTATCAGGCACTGCTTAAGCTAAAGAAATGCATTGCCTTAAATAATGGTCTTAATGATAAGACATGGCGTGCACGCATATTGTACCAAATTGCCCTGATTAACCACTTGCAACATGAAAATGACCTGGCGTGGGACAGAACGCTAAGTGCGCAAAAAGCCATCACTCCTTCGGTTGAACCTGAAACACATAGTAAGCTGCTAAGCTTGCAGGCTCAAATACTTATCCTGCGAAACGATTTATCCGGAGCCAACGAAAAAATTGAAAAAGCAAGGGCACTGGCCGCCCAAACAAACGACAGTACCGCATTTGAAAAAATGTATGCTGCAAATGCAAACCTCAATCTGGTTAGAAAAAACCTTGTTGATGCAGAAGCAGAAGCATTAAAAGCCAGCAGAATCTCCGCCAAAATGGGAGACCCCTGCTCCTATCCCGCAAATCAACTGTTACTTTCACAAGTATATCTTGCTCTTGGTGATATAAACAAGGCGCTGAACGCAGCTTCAATAGGATACTCTAAGGCATCATCATTAGATGATATGGCATTACTACAACGCGATGCTGCCCAAACTCTATCCGAAGTGTTTTTAGCCAAAGGCGATTCATCCAAGGCTTATATGTTTATGAGCAGGGTGAAATACCTTGATGACTCGGTATTGAATGATGAAGTAAACAAATTTGTTCTCCTTCCGGGAAAGCAAACCAGTCCAAATGAAGTTGCTTCTGATTTTGATGAATCAAACTACTCAGGCAAAAATTCAGATTCAGGGCTGTTTTCTGATGAAAGGGTGAATCTCATAATTATGGGTGCTTTGTTTTTAATCTGTGCCATTCTCACCATAATCATAATTCGCAGAAAAAACGAAACAGAGAGCACTTCGGCCAATAGTGGAGATCAATTGAAAGTTGATGAAAAACCAATACCTACTGCGGTTGAAAACGATATTGCCGACCCAGAAGATACCATGAATCAGCCGGATGAACCAACACCACCATCAGAAAAGGTTGTTTCGGACGTTGAAGCCGAAGATAGATTTAAAGCATTGGAATATCAGTTGTTGGAACAGCAGCGCGTTACTGAAGAAACCAAAACTGAACTTGACGCACGCAACAAGTACTTTGAGGAAATGGATAAAACCAAAAACAAGGTTTTTTCCGTGCTAACGCATGATTTACGACAACCCATCAATCAAATAAAATCCGTACTCAATTTATTGGAGATGGAACAACTTGATGGGGATGACAGACGGGAAATTGTGGAGAAGCTTAAAGAATCTGTGGACAATTCCAGCAATGCATTAGAGAACCTTTTGCTTTGGAGCAAAAAGCAACTCACTGGTATGAGCACAACTATAGTAGATGTGCACCTACTTCCACAAGTCTGGCAACTTGAAAGCCACCTCAAACCAAATTTGGAAGCTAAAAAGTTGAAATTTGAAATTATCATCCCTGACTTTTTTAAAGTGAAGGCAGATATGAATCAACTTGATATTTGCTTAAGAAACCTTATTACCAACGCTATAAAGTTTTCTAACCCCGAGGGCACTATTACCATTGATGCATTGGAAGAGAATGGTCAAAAAATTATTCGGGTAATTGACCAAGGCGTGGGAATGACACCTGAACAATTGGAGAAATTAAGAGGCCAAAAGGAAAACTTTACCACTCTCGGAACTATGAATGAAAAGGGCACAGGGCTTGGCATTATGATTACCAAAGAGTTTATGGAAAACCAAGAAGGAAAACTTGATATAATGAGCCGTAAGGGAGAAGGCAGTATTTTTAGTTTAATATTCCCGGCAGGCTCGGCTTCAAGAACGCCTTACCAAGGCTAATCAAAACAGCTCTAAACCAGACTTCTTCAATTTCTTCTTTATCATTTTTAGCCTCAGTTTGTTGAGTCCTAAATCCCATGAACCTATTCTGGATGCACTCCTAAAGTGAATCTCCCCTTGTCCTTCCGGAACATAAAATTCCACATCATCAATAAATCCAAAAAAAGGGACCGTTGCTTCAAAATGCACATAATTATCGCTGCTCTCTATAAAGCAAAGCTGACTTTCGCCAGATAGTACATTTATTAAAGTATCCATCACTACAACCTGTTCTGCTTTATATCGCCATGGGGCCTGAAAATACTTTTGGGGATGACTGTATTGCGAGCAAACGCAGTTTATGAGATTTGGACAACGATTTAGAAGTCCATTTTGAACTCCCACATTTTTATGATTCTTCCTTGACATTAGGAGAAATTTGGTTGGATAAAAAAGGTAATAGCCTGTTTAGTTGGCTAAAGTTCAATTAAAGCCAAAAAAAATGACGCCATTGCTAGGCGTCATTTTAATTTATTCTGAACAAGTGCGTTTACGAAAGGTTCAGTTTCTTCTTCACATCCTTTGGTAATGCATCTTTATGCATTAATACTGAGATGGTTTTATAGTCAAAAAATGGTTTTGAAACGTGCAGATATCCTGTTCTAAACTCATTTTCACGTTCACCCCAGCTATTTTTTACAATGTAGTATTCGTTGCCGTTTTGATCCTTCACTTTACCGGTGATCTGCATTCCATGATCATCAGTGGTAGTATAGTTATCATAACCTTCCTGGCGCAACTCAGGGGTGATTTTTAGTTCCGGAGCCGGCTTATCAAACATGGCTTTTCTTTGCTCATCCGTCATGTCATCATAGTCCATTGCAGGTACTATAGCCATACCATTCTTTAGTGAAAATCCTTTCTCGCTCACATCGGTTGCCCAGCTAACGGAGTAACCATTTTCAAGGCTATAATCAACCACCCTGCTCAAATCTTTAAAAGGCAGATTGTAGCTCTTATCCCAAGTCCAATTGTCAGGTACTTCAATTACAACTTCCTCGTACATTGGCTGATGGGTAAAAGATGTTACCTGAACATAATCATCAGGGTTAATTCCTACTACTTGGTCAGCAAATGTGCGTGGAGTATACTCCTTACCCTTCCAAGTAAATTTTTCAGGATATGCTCCGAGGTAAGCATCTAACGTGGCATTAAAGGCTTTTTTCCATGATTTTGACAATGTCTTGTTCGGATTCTTAATCACCATATCCAGCTGCGCTTTAAGCATTCCTTCCAGCTCCCCATGATTATTGATTTTTCCACCATACTCAAGTCCTTCATAAACTTCCTGAGGTACGGCACCATATTTTTTAAGAACATACATTACATCTGGTAAAGCGCCACCTTGTCCAAAATTCAGGTTACCGTGAAGTCGTACATACTTTTCTGCCTTATCCAGATATACCATTCTTACTGTAAACATTTCTGCCAAATCCACAGGCTCCTTTCCATTTCTAATCATCTCTGATTCTACAAACGAAGTTGTAGCATAGCTCCAGCAAGTACCACTTCTACCCTGGTTTTTTACATCAGTGGCCTCAAGATCAATCACA
>CAXBJE010000244.1:0-5501 GCA_963975525.1 uncultured Owenweeksia sp.
TAAAGTGGAGTTCCCCTTTTTTGTTGGCGTCATAAGAGCTGTAACAGGATTGCTGAACTTTGTCGTGAACAAAGTAAAATTCCAAATCTATATCCTCATTTTCGTAATACTCGGGTATAAACTTGTAGTTATCGGATGTGGGCAACACCAGGCAATTCTGAATGGCCGGCCACAACAAATTGTGCACTTCGCTCATTCCAGCGGCTTCCAGTTTTGCCAGTGATTTCAGGTTAAATCGATTTCCGAAAAAAGACGCTAACTGAAGCACGCGGTAGCAATCGGTATCCAGCAACTTTAGCTTATCCACTATCATCCCAGCCAAATCATCTGAAACATGCAGTTGACTGATTTCTTCCAAATTCCAATCCCAAAGCTGATGCCTCGCATCAATAAAAAGCAGCTTTTTGGCGTAAACGTTTTCGAAAAATGAGTTCAGGAAAAACGGATTGCCCTGTGTTTTTTCGAAGGCTACTTCTACCAATTTATCTATTGGCCGAACGGTTTTTTTAAGAGTCGCACTAATCACCTCACTACAGTTTTCCTGCGAAAGAGGCGAGAGGGTAAGAAACGCCAAGTCACTTTTGTCCTGCAACTGTAGCGATTCCATAGCCATCCGATAGGGATGCATTGCATTTACCTCATTGTTTCGAAGGGCGGTGATAATAAGCAAGCGTTCTAATGTTTTATCAGAAAGCAGGTTTGCTAGTAAGTAAATGGAATCATCATCTGCCCACTGCCAGTCGTCAACAAAAACTACCAGAGGAATACCCTCAGCGGTAAGCGACTTAAACAACCGGTTTAGTGCTATGAAGAAACGGTTTTGCATTTCCTTTGCACTGAGGTTTGGCAATTCAGCCTGTGGGCCATAAAAAAGTTCGAGCCGTGGGCAAAACGAGGTAATTACTCCACCAAGCTCTCCAAGATCTCTGGAAAAGCTTTTCCGTAGTTTCTCTTGCCTTTCAGTGCCCTCAGAAAGCAGAACTGCGGCAAGCTCATTAAACGCTCCAATCCACCCATAGTAGGGAGTGGAGCCTTTTACTTTTTCAAATTTTCCCGAAATGTAAATTCCTTTATGTTCCGCGATTTTCTTTAGACTTTCTTTAACGAGCGTTGTTTTACCAACACCACTATAGCCCGAAACCTCAAGGAATGAGAATTTTCCATTTACCGCTTTTTCAAGCTGATGATACAAGACTTCAATCTCTTCATCGCGCCCAACCGTTTGTTGCGAAACCTTGAGCCGGAAGGGTAAATCAAAATTTCCCGGAATAAAGGCTTCATTCTTTTTTTCCAGCTGACCGGTAAAGTACAGCTCTAAATCGGCCAATAAGCCTGCTAGAGACTGATAACGCTCTTCGGCCTGTTTGGCGGTCAGTTTGGTTACAATGTCTGCCAGTACTTTAGGTATAGAGGTATTTACATTCGAAATTTCTTCTGGCAAGTGCGCAATGTGGCAATGGATTAATTCCAATGGATCTTCCCTGTTAAAGGCTTTCTGCCCGGTAAGCACCTCGTAAAAAACCATCCCAAGCGAATAGTAATCCGAGCGGTAATCCACCACACGGTTCATGCGGCCAGTCTGCTCAGGAGATATATAGTAAAGGTTTCCGGCAAGGCCGGCATTTATATATTGATTGTTGTAAACCTGTTTGGTGAGTGATCCTACTTCAAAATCTATTATTTCCGCAGTACTGTTGGTAAGGTCAACTATTATGTTTCCGGGAGAAATGTCTTTATGGATAACATCCTTATTATGCAGGCCCTGTAGCGAAGTGATAATCGGAATGGCTATTTCTCGAAAAAGGTCTTCACCAAATTTACCTGTCTCAATTACCTGTAATAATGACTTGCCGGGAATGTAATCGCGAACCAGCGCGGGTTTATCACTATAGGTGATAAACTCCATTCCGTCCCTCTCAGGATAATACCAGTTTAAGATTTTAAGTTCATTCTGTATGCCGGCATGGTCTGGGGTTGACTCAGCCACTTTAAGAACCAAAGGTTTGGGGTTATTTCCCCGCTTTGCTTTATAAATAGTAGATTTTGAACTTGAATATAGTGTTTCATCTATGGAAAACTCACCTTGCATATATTATGTCTTGGTAAAATAGGGATAAACATTTTCTTTAAAAAAGGTCTCAATCTGATCGCGTTCCGGCAGGTCTTGTATCAAGGTGGAAAAGTCTTTACCGATGTTCACCTGATACTCCACATTGTTTGGTTTTGCCTCTGGCAACCAACAAGAGTGCAGGGTAAAACAAAATGCCACATCAGGGTTGTACATGGTGCAAACAGGGCCAGCAGCCAAATCATTAGCGTCAAATATCCAATATTCTCCGCGGTAATCTACACTTCCATCTGGCTGAATTCTGCCGTTTTGTACCGTGGTAAATAAAAACTCCCGAGCATTGGGCATATCCGGCTTGCCAGGTAAGTACTGTATGCTTCTGAAATACACATAAGGATCACACTGATAGTAGTCGGAAGCCGTCATTGTGGCTGTATCTAGGCGAGACATACAGGAGGGCATTTCCTTTTCTGTAACCTTTAAAATTTCTTCTACAGAAATCTTTCGGTTAGGATAATCTTTATACATGTTAAAGATGAACTCTGTTAGCGTTTTATTGCTCAACCCGTTAGATACAAACCAAAGCCTGTCTATTTTATCCAAGGCCACATCTGCGGAAAGCATGTGCGGGAAAGCGTAAAGGCCAATGCTCCAGCTATTGGGCCCAAGGTTTTTCTCATTGGTATTTCCCGTTTCAATAAACTCTTTAGATTCATCTTCAACAATAGTGGCGGTTTCGGCATCAATCACCCATTTTCCTAATCGGGAGATATCCATATTGCCAAGGGCAAACAGGCTGATGTAATTTTCATCTACTGGGCGTCCAGTGATTTTAGAAATGTCAAAATCGCGAATCCACTCAGCTATACACATGGCCGCGTTTTGCATCCCATACATGGTGATTTTTCCATCGGGATTTTCATAATCGCAGGAGTAGTGTATGGTTTCCACCGGAATAGGGGAGGTGAGCTTAAAAGCCGTGGCCTTGCCAGCACCATCAATTAAATCCTTACGCTTTACAATGTAACAGTCGGTATAAGGAAGCATTGGTTTTGAGAGCACCTTACGTACAGCTGTTTCCACACCCGGATTATTAGGGAAGAAGTTCTGAATCAACAGATCAATAGCAAACTTAAATGAGGTATCACTCAGCAAAATGTAATCCTTGGTAAGTGCTGTTTGGTGCATACATTCCTTAATGGCAATAGGGTTGCCATATTGGTCATGCAGCAACCATTTTTCCATGATTTCGTTTTTTGCACCCGTAAAGCGCATGAGCTGTAACACACTACCTTTTTCAGGATCAGAAAGGTCGCTGAGCTTGGCATTTTTATTTCCAAAATGGGTATGGAAAAAGTGAAGCACCTTTCCACGAATGCTGTGGATTTCCTCATCCTTAATTTCTTCCAGCAGCTCTAAAAACTTGTTTTTGTAGTGTTCATGTTTATCCTGTGGCACCTCCCCGCGTTTAATGGTGTTCATTAAAGTGTAGGTGTGCGAGCTATAATTTGAAATAAACAACTCTTTGGTGTTGGGGTCAAAGCTGGGGTGAGCTGTGGTTTGAATAAAGGGGAAGGGCCATGGTAAAAAATCTGGGGAGGCCAAAATCCATTCATCACTATTGCCCACTGGTGTTATTACCTCTAAACTTACGGGGTCAATAATATAGGGACGGCCAACATCATACCCTGCAATTAGGGTGGTGTTACTGGTTGATGTATTAAATGGAGTAAGCGCGGTGTTTAGTGGGTTTTTTGAGCCTAAAAGAGCCGACATACGAGAAATGCCCATGTTTGAAAACCCAAATAACTTATGATGTGGGGTGCCATACCGAGAGGCGAAATCAGCATAATAGCTGGGGGTTTTTAACAATCGAGCTTTCAACATTGGTTTTTCACTGTTCATGCTAATGCGTACCGCATAACCATCACCATTCATAATGGGAGTGCCATACTCGGGGTTACGGCTGCCATCGGGCAATGTTTTTGGGAAGGGTAGTCCACCAGAGTTAACAGAGCCTACAGGATAAATCACATAAAACTCCCCATAAATATCTTCGGGAAAAGTGCCTGTAAGGATGGTAAGAGGGCCGTCAACTTCTGCTCGGGTGGTATAAAGTAAGTTAGTTGGCTTGGTTTCAGGTAGGTCATGTTTTCGGTTAGGATTTTCTCCGCCTTTGAATAATTTGGACAGAAAGGTCCAAATGGCTTTTAAAATTTTCATTGATGTTGTGTTGTGCCTGTTGCCCACAAAGTGAATAAGAGGCTGGTTGAAGGTTGAAATTGCATCACTAAAAGTAGTTGAAATATTGTGGGTTGCAATGTGGGTGTAAAGAATATGATAGAATGGTAAGTGGGTTCTTACGGAACTATTAGCAGATGCTTTTGAAATATATCTGCATTATTTGGGTGGCACCTCATTTAATAGTCGACCTTTACCACATACGCGGTAACTACCCAAAAGTGCTTTCTGAGTTATTCTCTAGCTCAAAATGTATTTCTTTATTCTGAGTACTGGTAGTTGAAAACCGCTCTATCAATTCTTAAAGCCGGATGTTGCAAAGAAAGTCAACCGTACCGCTTTAGTAAATCACATATTATGAAAGACAACAATAGAAACACCACCGATGGTGTGGACTTTATTAAAATAAACCCCGAAGTTTTTGACGCTGATAACTGGTTCAAAAGCAGGAAAATTGAATTACAGGATAAGGTCAGCAGACTTTACCATGCCTTTTTCGGTTATCGAAAAGATCCGGGAAGAGTAGGTAAGGAAAGGATTTTAATTCCACTAACTGTACAATTGGCTTCAAGCCACCCAACCCCAAGAAAAACTTTCAATCCATGAAACAAGTAATAGATAACAAGTTTAACGAGGGCGATGAGGTTTATGCCAAGGTGAGCCCAGAACGAGCACTTATAGTAAGGCGCTATGTGGATCGTATTTATTACTGTACCATAAAAGAGGACGCCAGCCACAAGGACTTGGTATATTTTGAAAGGGAACTGCTAAACCCTGCAGCCATTTAGGAGTAGAAGTTGGCCGCCCATATAGTTGGTTCTAATGGCCTTTTAAGTTATCTTGAGAAAGCACTATTTTCAGTAACTTGAATTCTGCTATGGCCGAAGGAGATTTACTTAAAGAGTCAGGTATCCCATATACCTTCAAGGATTATTTACTGGTAATTAATCCATCTGATGTTGTTCGAAAAGATATTACGAATTTCAAACGTCAGTATGGAAACCTTTTTGGAAAGGCCGCAAAGCTTTGGTCTAAACCTCATATTACCCTTTGCAGGTTTATTATGGCTGAATACCTCGAAAAAACTCTAAAACGGGAGCTTGGCGAGTTTCTTAGCACGAGGCAAGGATTTAATGTACAAACAAACGGCTTTGATGCCTGGGCTAATAACCGTGTACTGTTTATTAGGCCT
>CAXBJE010000245.1:0-5470 GCA_963975525.1 uncultured Owenweeksia sp.
GTAATTAACGGCAGTGTATTAGATGTAGCCGTGGATATCCGAGTTGGATCACCAACCTATGGTAAACACCATAAAGTGATACTTTCAGGAGAAAACAAAAAGATGTTTTGGGTACCCCCTGGGTTTGCCCATGGTTTTCTTACTCTGGAAGATGACACGATATTTGCTTACAAGTGTACAGGCATGTACAATAAAGAAAGTGAGGGCAGCATTAATTGGAATGACCCCACGCTTAAGATTGATTGGAATGTGGAAAACCCCAGTGTTTCTGGTAAAGACAAGGAAGCCCCGGGTTTTATGGAGTTGAAATCAAATTTTCATTTTAAATGACAAAGCTGTTAAGAGTTTTAGTTTTAGTAATACTGATTATTGGAGGTATTAGCACCCTTACGTTTTTTACCTACGATAAATTAGGTGATGATGCTTTTCAAGGGGCCTTTAACGACAAGTATGGGATTTATGCCTTACAGGTACCGGTGAAAATAAAATTTGCTGGCGAGGAGATTCCATTTAAGGACCCTGAAATTTATGAGCGATTTGATAGGGAGTTGTTGGTAAACACATATTGGCAAAGCCAAACCATGTTGTTTTTTAAACGTGCAAACCGCTATTTCGACATTATTGAACCTATCCTTAAAAAGAACGGTGTACCTGATGATTTTAAATATCTGGCCGTTGTTGAAAGTGGATTGATGAATGTGGTTTCACCAGCTGGCGCTACAGGTGTTTGGCAGATTATGGAGGCCACTGGTAAAGATCATGGACTGGAGATTAACAAGGAAGTGGATGAACGCTACCACCTTGAAAAATCTACAGAGGCCGCTTGTGCTTACCTAAAGCAAGCTAAAAAAGAATTGGGCAGTTGGACTTTGGCTGCTGCATCGTACAACATGGGGATTGGTGGAATACGCAAACAACTGAAGCGCCAAAGCACTAACAGCTATTATGGACTTACGCTGAATAGTGAAACTGAGCGGTATGTCTTTAGAATATTGGCCGCAAAAGAAATAATGTCTAACCCACAGAAATATGGATTTCACTTTCGTGAGAAAGATTTGTACAAAGTTATTCCAACCACATCTGTAGAAATTGATACGGCTGTAACCAGTTTTGGACAGTTTGCTGATAAATTGGGTATTAATTATAGAATATTAAAGTACCATAACCCATGGTTGAGATACGACTACCTTCCAAATAGCTCCAGGAAAAAGTACACCATTAAAATTCCTAAGGATGGCTATTTTGCGCTTAGTGATGATGAATTAGCAGATGACGTTGTGGAGGAAGTGCTAGATACCATTCCACTATCGGCTCCTGTAGTTACAGACACAATAGTCCCTGTAAAGACCAGGAAAAAGAGAAAATAAATATTGATTTATGGAACCTTTTAAAGGGAGCAATGGCTCCCTTTTTTATTTTGTGGCTATACAAAAAGTGCTAACCCCAAATGGAAAACGCAAAGATGGTATCATAGTGTTCTCCAGATTTACAACACTCATAAGAACTGTATTTGAAAGTTTACCGGGCATAGCCAGATCGCCATCCATCTCCTCCGATCCGTTTTGCTTTTTACCGCCAAAAAGGTTTCCCAACAATCTAACGCCTGCTATTGGTATAAACAGAAGGAAATTCCAATAACCTGATTTCTGAATTTTGAAATTGTTGTTTTCCATCTTCATTCGAAGCTCACCATTGGTGTATCTTCTAAAATGAAAATTAACGTCATCATGCCTGCTCCACAAAAACTGGTAAGCCGGAACAAATATTATTATTTGACCATTTGGCTTTAATAGTGTGTGCCAGTTTGCTAAGGCTTCCTCATCACGTTCAAGATGCTCTAAACAGTCGGAAGCAATTACTAAATCAAAACTGCCTTCACTTAGAGTAATGTTATGAGCATCCATAACATAGGCATTGTCAAAGCCGTTGCTTTTACAATTGGCGATTGCTTTCTCGCTGATATCGACTCCATAAAGGTTATGGGGGTTAAACCCCAAATCCTTTAGCTCCTGTAACATTAGCCCAGATGATGAGCCAATATCCAGAATTCGAGCCTCCTTATCAAGGCCATTTATCATCTTCAAAAGAATATTTCTTCTGGTTTTAAACCACCAATGATCCCGTTCTACCTCATGGTAGGTTTTTTCATAATTCAGTTCCATCCTTATCCCGTATTATTTCAGTTTTTGGTATATCCTGATCATCTCCAAGTGTTGGCATAGCAGGCGAACTTATGCTAGCCTTAAAAACATTTTTTTGAGACTTAATTATTTCTTTCACAATAAAAAGTGGCCTCTTTTTTACCTGAAAAAATATGCGAAGCACATATTCGCCAATAATTCCTATGCTTACCAATTGCACACCACTAAATAGAACAATGGCCAAAAACAAAGCAGTAAAACCCTCGGGAACACCACCAAAAAACACTTTTTTGATGAGCACGACCAGAAGATATATCAAGCTGAATGCAATGGATGATGCCCCCAACCAGGTTAATAATTTGATCGGGATTTCGCTAAAGTTAAATATACCATTGTAGGCCAACTTGAAAAGTTGCTTGAACGAGTACTTAGAGTCGCCTGCTACTCTCTCCGCCCTATCGTATTCAAAGGCGGTTTGCTTAAACCCTATCCAGGTGCGCATACCCCTAATATATCTACTCTCCTCAGGCATTTGGTTCAATACATCAATAACCTCTCTACTTATTAGGCTAAAATCTCCACTGTCTACAGGTAAATCTATGTTTGATATTTCACTAAGGATCCGGTAAAAAAGATGGTAAGCCATTTTTTTAACTATGTTTTCCTTTCGGTTCTTTCGCACTGCATAAATCACATCATAGCCCTGCTCATATTTTTCGTAAAACTGAGGCAAAAGCTCAGGAGGATCCTGTAAATCCCCATCAATAACAAAGGCCGCCTCAGTACAATTACAGTAACGCATACCTGCTGACAGTGCAGACTGGTGACCAAAGTTTCTTGATAATAAAACGGCTTGGTAGCGCTCATCCGTAAGGGATAAGGCCTTGATCATAAAAGGGGTCCTATCTTTACTACCATCATCTATCAATATTACCTCTACCTCCTTATCAAAACTATCCATTACAGCATTTAGCCTTTCAACCAAAAGTGGTAAAGATTCTTCTTCATTGTATAAAGGAACTATAATTGATATTTGTGGTGCAGCCATAGTCTCTTATAAGTTATATCCCTCTTTGTTTTTCAAAAGCGTTGATCCAGGGATATTAAAATTTTTATAAATGTGATACCTTCCATATTCTTTATAAAGCATAAAGGAGGCACTTACATCACATCCATATAATGACTCCGGAGCCTTAGAATCAAAGATTAAAAATTTCACCTTCCCACTTTGGATAAGGTTACACAATTCCGTGTAGTTATAAATCCCTTTAGGGTAAGCACAGCATTGTGCAATATCAAATTGTGCCAAAAGTACATGTTGTGGAAGTTTAAGGCTTACCTGACGTACCTCTGAATATAAAAACTCCTCGCCAAGCTCACTTCCAATCAACTGTTCCACTTTTGCTAGTTGCCTATCCTCTGTAAGCTTGTGCTTTAGGTTTGTAATAAAATAAACACTGAACTGGAATATTATAACCATCAGGCAGGAAAGTGACATGAACAAAATGGCTCTTTGCTCAATCTCCTTTTTCATTGAAGTTTGCTGAATGTGTTTAATGTAAAAACCCCAAAGAAGTAAGCTTACCAATAAAACCTCGTTGTAGTAATTAACAGCAGAACCCTTTTTTAGGGCCGTAAGTGTGGAAAATAGAAATAGGAATACGGCAAACCAAATCGTGAAGTGTAGTTTTTTATCAACCTTACCCTCTTGTGAAAACAAGAAATAGATAATGTATGCGGTGCCCGCAGCAAAAAAACCAAACATACTGAAATAGGCCATTAGGGTCTTCTCAAAAAAACTTCTAAATCCAAATCCATTATTTACCCCATCCATAATGTTTTTCAACATATAATCGGCCTCATAACCAGCGTAGTTAAACACTAGCGAAAATACAAGTAGGGCTATGCTAAAACCCAGGAATGCATAAAAAAGCCCCTTAAAATCCTTATAGTAAAGAAAGTATAAGCCCCCAATACCGATTAAAAAGATTCCATTCTGCTTTGATGCCAATGCCAAAAAAGCGAGTGCTCCCATCAAACAGGCACTTCTGAAGCTTTTATTTTCAATATGTGCATAGGTTGTTTTAATAAACAGCAAGTAAAAAACTGCCACCAGGATATCAGGCCGTGTAAGGTAATACCACGGCAATGTGAATGAGACTGCCGTCAAGCCAAAAATCACCCCTTGTTTGCGAGTAAGCCTCATTTTTTTATGTACAATGGAATAAATTAATACTACCATCAAAAAACATAGGACCAGGGAAACAGAACGAGATATAATGCGTATTAACGGCCCGTTCGAAGCAGATACGTCAAAGATGGTTAGTACTCCGTCCAGCATCATATAGTACAACGGGGAATACTGGGTAATACTGAAAGGAACGTTTTCAGGATTAGCATATAACAAGGTGTTATCCCTAAGCAAGTTTTGTACGGTAAATACCACGTTACTTTCTACACCGCGTATATCATAGTTTAAGGTAATAAAGACTGGCAACATCAGCAGGTTAAATAACATTACCAAAACAAATGCCGTGTTTATGGCAGTTGGGTAGTTTAGCTTGTTCAGCCAATATTGCTTTGATAGCATATTCAATTCTATTTTACGTTAGATGTGATGAGTCAGGTAAATTATGCTTTGAGTCTTTACAATCTAAAGGACTACACGGTAAATGTACCTTCCATTGATTTCTTTTAGCAAATTGAGATTTTGGCTTGCCAAAGGCTCTTTGCTTATTACATAGTCAATATCTACCTCTGTTGCCAACTCTGCCAAATCAGATGGGTTTTCACGAATTCGCAAAGCTTGCTCGTAGCGATCTGCCCAATCAAGTATCTGTTTTGGTTCTCCAGGCATAAATTTATAAACAAAATACCTGGTCCTGCCAGTTCTGCGCATAAAGGTTATGTCCGGATCCCCAAGGTCATCTTTTAATGTAAATAGAAATACTTCGTCCTTTTGGGATATTTCTTTACAGTAATTATAAACTTCCTCATCTCCACTAACCTGGGCGCTGCAATTTGTAGAAGTCACTTTTACACTATTTGGTAATAAAATAAGTACGCCCAACAACTTTATCCAAAATGTGTACTTTACCATGGGGGAATATTTACCAACACTAAAAGTGAAAATCATGCTGAAAAGAAGTAACGCTATTGTAGTCATGCGATACGGATAATATTTTGTAAACGACCCCATTTCATCAAGATACCCAACTAAGAGATTAATAATTATCATTACTCCAAATGATAAGTATAGCAAACGCACTTTATCCCACCCTTTTACATTCAGCTTTATAAAAAAAAGCCCAACAACAGTAGCAAGGAAA
>CAXBJE010000246.1:0-5432 GCA_963975525.1 uncultured Owenweeksia sp.
CCGCCTGGGCGTCATCTTCATCTACAGTAAACTGAATGTAAGCATTGGTAACCACTGCTCCCTGAGGTATGGTTACATTATTGAATCGCATGCCAATAACCTGATCTCCGCGGCCTCCGTCATTCACTAGTTCAAGATCTGAACTATCAAAGTACATTTCTCCGGGATTGGAGGTGGCATTTGCTCCGTTTTCCTCCACATCATCATTTCCGTTGTTGATGCGGACTTGAATGGTTTGGGATTGACCCCAAGCAAAACTGCCAAAACCTAAGGCAGCCGCAAGGAATAATCCTGTTGTAATTTTTTTCATTGAGTGTTGTTTTTTTGGTTTTTAAACACTCGCGAAGTTGGCCAGCTAAGGTTCTGTAAATCTTGCGGTAGGTTTAAGGGTATATTAAACCGTATAGAAAAAGGAATACCCTCAGAACCTTGATTTACTGAACCTTAAGATAATAGTGATCGGTTTTTGAAATAAGCAGTGTTATCAAAATATTACTTTTTTGTTAGATATTAATTACAGAAAAAATAGCGGGTAACTAAAAAGTCCTGACAAGTTTTTAAAAAACCTGTCAGGACCATAAGATTTACTTGTAAATCTGGCTCTTACTTCTTCACCACTTTTTCGGTGATTACAGTTTCACCAGAAATGATTTTGATGAAGTAAACACCATTGGCATACTCGCTCAAATCCATTCTAACTTCATTGCTACTTACTTCCTGAGAAGAAAGTACACGGCCATTCATATCAAACAATACAACACTGTGGCTGCTTACGGCATCATTTTGTGGAATGCTTACCAAAAACTCACCATTGGTTGGGTTTGGATAAATACCCAGTTGAGGGGCTGAAGCATAAACGTTTGCAACAGCTGACTTAGGTACAATAGCACCTTTGGTCAAATCCATACGGAAAGAGAAACCGCCCATATCAGAAGCTTTACCAAGGTTACGCACAGCAATTACAACTTCATTGGTTCCTGTTTTCAATACAGTATCAAGATCAGCGCTGGTAAGATATCCATAAGAATCTCCACCATTAACACCGGTTGTATTTATACCCCCCATAAATGTTGCAGTGTGAGGAGCGGCTTTGTAGTTCATCCTTCCAAAGGTGTTGATAAGCGCCACCTGAACTCCATTTATGTAGATATCCGCCTGATCATCCACTGTGGTTTGCATTTCTGCATTCCAATCCGTTGAAGTAAGGTTGAATTCCTTACGGAAATAAGTAATGCTGTTCCCGGTTTTTACCACCTCAGTACCATCAATTTGATAAATAGATGGGTAACCATAAGGTTGGCCAAGCTCAGCAGCTTCTTTGTATTCATTTGGGGCGGCAGGCAAATCGCCATTGGCGCCAGCCCAGTAACCACTAAGGTTGGTAGCACCTACAACTCTACTCACTGTCCAACTATCATCAGAAACCAAAGTAGTGTCATCAAACCCAAGGTTATCTGCCAAAGCGATAACTATCGTTGCCGATCCATTAAAGTTCACTAGTTTTCCGGTAGCATCAACCTGTGGATTGTTACCACTGCTCGGGTGCTGTACACTTACAAATCCAAAGCGATAATCTGGAGAAAAGGTTAATCCGGTAGGCTCAGAGCTTATTGGGAAAGATGCAAAAATATCTACTTGAGGATTGGCTTGGGTATGACCAGGACGTACTACCCAAATGTAGTTACGACCACCATCTTGCAATACCCAAAGGTTTCCTTTGTCATCAAAGGTTAGGTTGTCGTTTCCGCTTCCCCAGGCCTCGTTTAACACGCCTTCTTCAGTGGTAATGTCATAAGATGTACCTCCAACAAATGTTTCAAAATTAGAGACTGTAGCGCCATTATCATCAAAACGATATACACGGGCGTTACCCTTTGCTGCAAAATACATTTTACCATCCAGAGTCCCTACTTCAATATCTTCTACACCGTTAAAGTTGGTGCATCCTGCTGCCTGAGCTGCTGCACGAGTTGTGTTACGTTGTGTTTTTGTAGTATTAGGAATCAACACCCAAGTACCTGTTGGTAGCACTGGCTCACGGTTAGCTAAACCACCGTCCAACTTAAGAGCATAAAGTTTTCCCTGGCTAAGATTTCCTGGGGTATCTGCAACAAACTTAAAAACGCATGAAGAGCCACCATCTTCACCTGTGTAAAGAGTAACACTATCATTAAGGATTGCAGCATTTTCCCATGAACCGCGACCGATGGCCCAAAGTTTATCCTGCACGCCATCATTTTCATAGTCTACAACTTTTGCAGTTAATGGATTGATCTCAACCAACCAGCCTACATCAGTATAGCCATCATTATTGGCATCACCTCCGTTATAGGTTTCTTCAGCTGTAATTACCGTTCCCCATGGGGTAATACCACCTGAGCAATTACGGGTAGTTGTAACCAAGTCATTGTTGTAAAAGTCAACAGGGCGACTGGTATCAACCTTCCAAAGCTTTGTGGCCTGGTCAAAACTAACATCCAGCATTGAAACACCTCCCGGGGTATTTTCATGGTTGATGGAAAGATGTCCCAGTTCACTGCTTCTGTTAAAGGGTACATAACCGGTAAAGTCGTGGTTGCCTGGTACATTGGTTAAGGCACCAAGAGGATTGGTGTAGGCCTCCCCTTGCTTAAAGATAAGCTGGAAGCGATGCTCATTGGCGATAATAAGGTTTCTGGTTTGAGCGGTTGGTTTGATTGATGTAAAACATCCAATGTCATTCGGACACTGAGCGCTTGCAAGGCCACCAAAGCCTAGTGCAACACCCAATAATGCACTTTTTGTAATTGTTTTCATAAAAATGGTTTTTGTAGGAATTATTTCCGATACAAAAATGACCATTCAACGTACCTTCAATCTTTATAAAACTTTAAATCATTATTAATATCTGATTTGCCAATATTGGAATAGCAAAAACACAAATTGCTGTTTTACAGCGATTAGCAATACTAGCATTGTTAATAAGTAAGAAAATCGCTTAACCATTGCTTAATAACTTGATAACAATCTCGAAAGAGGCCACAATAAAGAATTTGGATTTTTCAAGCCACAAACCGTTTTCAGCTACTGCAGTGTGGGTCTTTATCAAATCAAAGCGTATGCTAATTAATCTATTCAGTGCAGAGAGATAGTAGCTACACGTTAAGCAAAAAACCCCCTCGGCTTGGCCGAGGGGGTCCTAACTAAATCAAAAGTACAAGCAACTTGATTTACTCTTTGATCAGTTTTTGGGTGATTACTTTATCACCCGATTTTATTTTCACAAAATAGACTCCGGCTGCAAGCGCTTCTAGGTTTAGAGTTGTGTTTGAACCTAATACTTTTTGAGAGGAAATAAGCTTTCCACTTAAGTCACACAACGCTAAATCATAGGTATCGGCATCTAGAAAAACATAAACGACATCACTGGCAGGATTTGGGAAAATCTCAGCCACCAGAACATCACCATCAAAAGTCTGCGAAACCTGAGCATTTTTAGCCATCGGAATCAAAACCCCATCTGATGACACATCCATTCTGAACGAAAAACCACCTTTATCACTGCTCTTACCCAGATTACGAATTACCAAAACCACTTCATTGGTTCCTGCATTTAGCAACGTATCCATTTCAGAATTGGTAACATAGTTAAAAGCATCGCCTCCATTAAAGCCGTTATCAACGCTTCCATCACTATTAAACTTCACATCATGAAAAGGCGCTTTATAATTTTGACGGCCAAAAGATGTTATAAGAGCCGTTTTATGACCATTTAAATACACCTCAATCTGATCATCCACAGAAGCTCTAATCCTAACATTGGCATCAGAAGGACTAGCCACACTAAACTCTTTACGATAGTAGGTTATGGAGTTTCCCGTTTTAATAACCGTTGTGCCATCTATAGCTTGAATAGAAGGATAGCCATAGGGCTGACCGGCAATTGCCGGATCAGTAAACGTAGCCGTGGCAGGCAACATACCATTTACACCTGGCCAAAAACCACTGAAGTTAGATGGGGTCACCACTGTACTCTTCTCCCAACCTGTGTCTGATACACAAATCAAACTGTCTTTAACTCCACCTAAAGTACAGCCGCTTTGCAATTCAAATGAACCCATATCACGGGTTCCGCCAAATATGGCAAAACCACGCTGATCGGTGGACACTAAACCTGGATCTCCTGTATTTACAACAGGGCTCGGACATAATACGGCATGTGTAAAAGTAGCTCCACCATTATCAGCTAACGGCCCTAAGTTGGGGTCTTGTCCTTCAATATCAGAACCGGCAGCAGGAAAAACATTCTGATCATCTTGTTCAATAAGGTTATACCCGCTAGTGGTATAAACACCGCCTGAAGTACCTAAATCCTGACCCGAAATACTGGCTGTATTATTGGCTACTATGCTACTTCTGAGGTCAACAATAAGAGTATTAGCAAAGGTCTGATCTATACCGCCACCCTCACTTGCACTATTATTAGATATTGTTGAGGCCAATACATTAATGGTTCCGGCATTGTATAATCCGCCACCTTCATTTTGGGCAGAATTACCAGACACGGTGCTAAAATCCACATTAAGAGTACCATCCAAGGCATTGAAAATACCTCCACCTGAAGCTCCCGGCTGATTGGCTTGGTTATTTGAAATTGTAGAACGCAAGGCATCAATATTACCTCCATGATTCCAAATACCGCCACCACCTTTGCCTGCAGTAGTTCCGAAGGCCTCATTATTATCAATGGTGCTTTCAACCACCAACATGTTTCCTGATCCATTCCAAAGGCCACCACCATCACGGGCGGCTTCATTATTCATGATTTCGGATTCTTTTATGACGATGCGCCCGTTACCAGTAACGTGAATTGCACCTCCGTTTCCTGGACTTGCCACAGGTACTTTAGGAAACAAATAGTACGGAGGATTAACACCTGCAAGGTTAGCATGCATTTGCACATTGCTAAGTTCAAGTCCAAAGTCCGGGCTTTGCCTGAAGGATCGGTCCTCAATGCCACCACCAGCTCGGTTGGCCACATTCTCACGTATTATGCTATTGGAAATCATAACGCTAGCTGTTGAATCATTTAAGATAGCTCCACCAGATCCACTTGTACCAGAGGCGTAATTAAGGTATAAGTCGCTACTGTCAATATACACTTGCCCTTTTAAGTTAAAAATGCCTCCACCACCTTGAGTAGACAAGTTGCCAGCCGCCACATTTCCAGCTATGAAGCTTTCGTTGATAAACATCGTACCCGAACCATTCCATAAACCTCCACCTTCTGTAGGCGCAAAGTTTGCCGTTATGGTACTCCTGGTGATAACTGAACCACCACTACCTGTTATATGCAATCCTGCCCCATTACCTGGATTTGCAGGAGAGAGTATGCTATCCCCAAAATAATTGTTACTAAGATCCACTTCAATTAAAATAATAGCAGTATCACT
>CAXBJE010000247.1:0-5424 GCA_963975525.1 uncultured Owenweeksia sp.
TTGAGAACTGTGCTTTAAGCCTTTCTAATGATGAATTGGCCCTAAGTGCCAACCGTAGTTCTTTCCTTTGCTCATTGGTAATGCCAGCAAAAATTGCAGGTAACTCCCTCTCCATTTGGGCCAGACTGATGCCATTGGCATTCCACGAAAAGTGACCTTTTTTAAGGAAATACAGGAATTGCTGAAAAATGCCCTGCTCCTTGGAAATTGCTTTTAAAGCTTTGGAGTTGATTTCGGGATGTTTTATCAATTGGGTCTGTAGTAGTTTCTCTATTTGACTAATCAGCTCCTTTTCAAAATCCTCAGGAGCTATTTGCCCAAGGTCCACCTCCAGCTTATCAATTTTGTAAATAAGGTTTTCAGGGGCAAGCTTGTCAAATAGCCTGCTTAAGGCGTTAACTGTACTTTCCTTGAAATTCCGCACCATATCATCATGCAGGGCTACCCTGTTGGTGCCTTCATCGAGCGTAAGCTCTAAAACCTGCTTTTGGATGATATGGGTCATTTCTCTATTTTTTGCTGATAGATTTTGTCATGGTTTTTTCATACCCGCCCTGCGGTTGAGATAAAAAAACACATGCCAAAATCAGGCTGGTTTTGGTTGCTGTTAGCCCAGCGCTTTCGCACTGGGCTATTGATATATTGCCCCGCTGGGGCTTATTGTTTGAACACTTAAATACCTCGTGAGCTTTTACTTTGCCGCTTGTATTAGTTAAAGGCTATAAACATTATTTCTTAGTTCTGCCGGTTCGGGTGGTTGTGGTTTTGCCTTTTACTGTTTTTGTGGTTCCACCGGTTTTTACACCAACCAGAGTTTTTCCTGTACTGGCACTCACGGTTTTACCCGTTCCGGTTCCACCCGTTGCAGTTTTTCCTGTTCCAATCACAGGGCCATCGCCAACTGAGGTTCCCATAGCAACTCTAATCTCTGTTCCTCCAAAGGCTGCCGCCATGGCTTTAAGACTGGCATTGCTAAGTCCTGTTATTGTAAGGGGTAGATTGGCCAGGGCTGCCCGTGCGGCAACACTATCCATGCCCAGGTCTTTAATAAGGAAGGCACTTGCAATTTTGCTATCTCTACCTACAGAATCAATTCTTACGGTATTGCTACCTCTACCCACATTTAGGGTGTTTGTTGTCGTTCCTCCGCCTGTAGTGCCGCCCCCGGTAGTTCCACCACCACGATTTTTGAGTTGTGACAAAATTGTTTTCAAATCAACAGTAACTGTAAACCTATTGCTGCATTTGGCTTTATCCACAAGTAGCTCTATAGTCTTGCGAGGTTCATTACTGCTGAATTGAAGTCCGACCTTTGGCCCTGGATTAGGTAGTTTATTGAGTTTAACCAACTCGTTTCTGCCATCATGCCAGGTGTATTCATCACAGGTGCGATCAATGGGTATTAGTTCAACAAAAACCAGCTGTCCATCGGCATCAGTTGGGTTTACACTGAATTCGGCATTGGGCCTCGAAATCAAAATCTGAATTTTGGCCGAACGGTTGTCTTTGTCTGTGTAGGTTAGCTCATGTATGCCCACGGCATTTACGGCAGGGTTAAAGGAGAAAGCATTTTTGTTGTCATCTATTTTAAAACCTTTGGTATTTGCGGTTACTTTTCCACCTTCGGGCTTAGTTATTAGTTTCACCTCTTCCTTACTATCTGCACAAAAGCTTGTTTCACCACTTTCAGTTTCAAATACCAATGGGTCGGCAGCAATACTCAGGGTTTGGGTCAATACATCAAAACAGGCCTTATTTGTGGCGGTAAGTTTTACGGTAAGTTCATTTCCTGAATTCGTCACGAAGAATCGCACTAAATCCTTATCGGTACTGGTTTGTCCATTTACTTCCCATAGGAAGGTATCCGCATTTTGCGAGTCGTTGGGGATGGAAAGGAACACGCCATTTGGGGACTTAAGTACGTTTTTGTCAGTAAGGTCAAATTTAGCCGTTGGGGCCAAAACCACTTCTACCTTAAGGGATGCAGACTTGCCTTCCACTTCATAGGTAAGGGTTATAGCTCCTGGTTTTACATTGGTTGCGGAAGGATCAAATACCCAAACTCCGTTATCATCCTTAAATGCTCCATCGCCTTTTACTTCTCCACCTTCCGGTGAAAGGATGAAAGGATAAGTGGCTTCATCTCTATCGGGTTTACAGAATACGGTTTTGGGTAAACCAATGGTAGCCGCCACTTGTGGGAATACATAGGTTACGGGAGGACAATCTGAACAGCAGATGTAAGGAAGAGAAAAGTCGCCAACCACCACTTTGTTGGTGAGGCGGCTAATATCAAACGAAAGTTGATTGGCCAGTAGCAGGTCATTTCGACCTATCTCTGTGTTGGTAATATCGAGGTTTGTAGAAAGTCCACTTGTTACTCTACCAAGGTCTTTGGAGGCAAAAACTTCTCCTCCTGTCGTTTTTGAACTTCCCGTTGAAGAACCTCGCAACAGGCTTAAACCCGATGCTGGCTTGTTTGCTTTAGTGAAAACTCCGGTTCGGCTTAAGTTAGCACTGAACACATTACTGGAGAGTGATGGGCGAGTAGTAGATGGTGGAGCGGCAAAGTTTTGATCGTGATAAATCAACACAAAGGTTCCGCCTTTTGGCACTCCGCCAGTATGTTCTAACCCAGGGTGAGATTTGGCATATTCCGAAAGCAGACTTTGCTGCATTATTTTTTTGAGCCTTAACTGATATTCATAAAATAGCGTTTTAAAGCGGGTTAGGTTGCAATCAAACACAAACCGGTCTAAGTGATCCGAAATATCCTCTTCATTACCCACCTTTTGGAAATCATCATTATCAAGGTTCTCCTCAATTTTGCTTTTAAACTCTTCTGCCTTTTTGATTAAGGTGGAATATGTTTTTTCAAATTCCTCGTAATTCAGTTCATTGAGATTATCCGGAATGGCTACAACGGCATCTTCAATAAGCGAAATCATCTGAAGCGGATATTGAATCCTGAGAATAAGCGTACCCACCGCCAGATTAGCGAAGTTTGAAAATCGGCCAATAAAGGTGCTGAGCAGGTTTTGGATGTTGTAGGTGGTCTGTGATGTTCCAACAAACTGGGTGGTTACAATTTCGCCAATGGTGCCCTCACGGCTTTCACCGGTAGAAGCTTTCTTAATAACAGCTCCATTTCCTGCGCTGCCAGGGTTGTAATATTTATAACTGGATTTGGAATAATCCGAATAGTTAAAAACGGCTACCGTGTTTGCTGGTTCGTACGTTTTTTTTGCGCCTACTGTGCCTGTGTCCCGTACTGCTTTGGGTTGGTAGTCAATATCAGCAAAATAGTTGCTTTCCTTTGTCAGGAAGCACAGCATTTCCGCTCTAAGCGAGTTAAATTGGCTGTCTAAATCCTGAAAGAAGCAGGTTTGATCAATTACTGGCTCGTCAGGTACACGGCCTAATTTTAAGGCAACAATGTCAAAAGGTAAACCGTATTGGTCTCGCTGTTGCTGAATGCTTTCGAGAGCCGTTCTATAGTTTTTGCCTAAATGGCCTTCAATCCTGAAAAAGTCATTTTGCCCCAAACGGAAGCTTAGGGGCTGCCTGGTGGCAATGAATCTCTCTTGTTTATTGGCCTCTGCATATTTTTCTGAATGAAAGGAGAGGTTGGTACTGGCACGGCACTTTCTTTTTTTGTCATAATTCCAGTGGCGGTAAAGGTTGGTTTTGCTGTTTACCTGATAGTAGTAGGGGATGGCTCTCTGCGAAAGCGCGTACATGGTACTCTTACTTGGTGTGATTTCAATGTTGTCTACCGCAGGTACTGCAAAGGTTTGGAGCATTAAAATCAACCTCTCATAAAGGCAACGCACTTTTTCGGTAAGGTGGTTGGGCGAATCATGAATGGGAGAGGGATACCAGCGGTGGCGGTATATGGAGGGCTCACAATCGCCATCATCTATTACCTCGCCCAACATCAGGTGACAACCAAAAAGACTTTCATCAGGACAACACATAGAAAGCAGATCAAAGGCCTCTTCTCTAAATTCATGATATGCATCTGAAAGATCATTCAGATAGTCATAAAAATACTGAAGTGCCGTGGGGTCGTTTTCGCCAGATTTTCAAACTCCTTAGTAAGTGCGGCTTTAATTTTTGCGGAGGTAATACGATCATCCTGAATACCGGAAAGTGCGGGTTGCAGTAACTCAGAAGTAGCGCCTATGGCCAAAGCCAGCTGTGGAATTCCGCTGTTTATGGAATTGACGTACACACCCTGTAAGGTGCTCAATTGTATTCCTGCCACCTGAGGAACAACCACTCTTTCAATGTACACCTCAGGTAAATGGAAAATGCCATTCACAGCATTTTCAAGCGTACTTTCTGTTTGTGGGCTTCTAAAGCCTTGTTTGTCAGAGATAAGTTGCCTTAAGGCTGATTTTTCAACCAACAGTTTTCTTATAGTGAAAATGCGCTTTTTACCCTTGTCGTTACAATCTTCAGGAATACAGTTTTTCAGGTCTTCATCCAGTTTTTCCAGATATAACACTACTGCCATTTCGCTAAGCGTATTCTCCGAAATTGTGGAAATTGGTGATACATCCGCGCTTTCCTCCAAAGCAGCTTCTTCCTGCGTAAGCATTTCAATCAGGCGCATACCTTTTAGGTCAGGATAATCAACCGGATCCACATAAGCATCCTCCCTTATATGAGTACAAATGGTTTCTCCCATTGCCACCAGATAACCTTCAGAAGTTATTCCGCAACCCTTACCAATGGTAAGGTCTTTTCGTTTGCCGGAAGCTGAGTAGCGGAGGTTAAGTCCGCAAACTATGCCGATTCCAATGAGTTTATTTCGCGTAAGCCGTTCCTGTTCTTCAAGATAAACCACAAGGTCGTTGAGGTGCCCTGAGGTAAGCACCTGATCGGCTTCAAAAATGGGATATGTATTCGCTTTCATAACGCGGTATTTTAAACCCCCCAATCCCCCGATGGGGGTTGCTGGGCGTGAATTCTATTCTTTTTTCAGTACAATTTTTTCTTTTACTCTGTTTCACCCCAGCGGGGTGATTTGTCAATAGAAATTCATTTTCAGTTTGATTCCACCCTGTAGGGGTGGGTTGTTGAGCTTTTTTCAAAGCACCCCTACAGGGTGCGGTGAAACTGTCTGTCTCTTTTTCTATTCACAAAGTACCCCTATGGGGTACGCTTAAAGTTTTCTCATAACTCAACATCATCATCCAACGGTTTAAACTGCCCAAGCACCGTGTGCCCAAGCATTACAGGGTTTTCATTCTGGCTATCCACACAGTCATGTAAGTGGGCCAGTGGGTGTATATTTTTCAGGTTTTGAATAATCTCCACAATTGCAGCCAGTCTGTTTTTCAAAGCAGTTGGATCCAGTTCTTCCTTGGCCTGTTCTTCAAGCAGTTCTCGCCATGCCTTTTCAAACACAGTCATCTG
>CAXBJE010000248.1:0-5391 GCA_963975525.1 uncultured Owenweeksia sp.
CTACTTTCCAAATACTTTATGTGCGCCTTATTTAGGTTTTCATCTTTGCTTACGAAGACAAGAGCCTCATTCCAAAAATCCTTTGCTGAGAGATGTTGATTTAACCTTTTGTAGATGCCCTCTGCCTCGCCAATATATGCGAGTTCTTTCTTCTCTGCTTTATCGGATTTGCCAAATAAAATATATATACCGGTATTCTCTAATTCGGGTCTATCGGAGGATTCTTTGACTTTTTTACGTGGAATTTTTAATGCCTTACCTGTCCAATTAGATAACTCGCAAGTCATTCTCCCATTTGGTTCGCCATCTATCAAGAATATTTTGATTGTCTTACCAAAATTCATCATTACCCTATTTCATTTGTTTTCATAAACTCTTCCACAGCCAACTTTTAACCCTACAACTTTGAACTTATTAAGGTATCCACTTAATATCCTTAAAATCCGGTTTTCTTTTTTCGAGGAAGGCATTGCGGCCCTCCTTGGCTTCATCCGTCATATAGGCCAGGCGGGTGGCCTCACCGGCAAATACCTGCTGACCTACCATACCATCATCCGTAAGGTTAAAGGCAAATTTTAGCATTTTAATAGAGGTTGGCGATTTTGCCAAAATCTCCAGAGCCCATTGGTAAGCGGTGTCTTCCAGTTCAGCGTGAGGAATAACGTCATTTACCATTCCCATTTCAAAGGCTTGTTGTGCAGAGTAGTTTCTCCCTAAAAAGAAAATTTCGCGGGCACGTTTTTGACCCACCATTTTAGCGAGGTAGGCAGAGCCATATCCACCATCGAAGCTGGTTACATCGGCATCGGTTTGTTTAAATATGGCGTGCTCTTTACTGGCCAGGGTAAGGTCGCAAACGGTATGTAGGCTATGCCCACCACCTACCGACCAGCCTGGTACCACGGCAATTACCACCTTAGGCATAAAGCGAATCAGGCGTTGTACTTCCAAAATGTTGAGGCGCGGCATTCCGTCATCATCCACATACCCCTGGTGGCCGCGGGCATTTTGGTCGCCACCGCTGCAAAAAGCCCAGCCGCCATCTTTTTTGCTGGGGCCTTCACCGCTTAGTAATACCACGCCAATGTTGGTGTCTTCGCGGGCATCTAAAAATGCCTTGTAAAGTTCACCTACTGTTTTTGGCCTAAAGGCATTGCGCACTTCGGGCCTGTTGAAGGCTATACGGGCTACGCCCCCACATTTTTTATAGGTGATATCTTCAAACTCGGCTACGGTTTTCCAGTTGGGGCTGCTCATATTCTGTAAGGTGTTTTATTAAGAGTGGCGAAGTTAAGGAGGAGAGCGAATAGTCCATAGTAGATAGACCATAGTTTGCAGTTTGCAAAAAGCAATTGGCCAAATCTGGGTAAGCAAAAAGTAAATTCCGTCTTTAGTTCTTCACAAAAGTCCTCGTATGATTATCTATCCTGATAAAGTAATAGCCTTGAGGCAGATGGCTGAGGTTGAGGCTCCATCTGTTATCAGCAGATAAAGCGCGGTTCAATAAAACCTTTTCTGATACATCCGTAACCCACACGGTTGGGCTTTTAATTTCTTCACTTTCAATATGTAAAACCCCATTGGTAGGATTGGGGTAGATGGAGAATAAGTTAGGTTTCTCAATGTCAGGAAGGCTAATGGGCGCAATAGTAATGCTGTCGCATTTGTGATTGGTAAACCCACATACATCTGTAGTTTGGTAGCATACTTCGTAAGTGCCATAGGCGGCATAGGTGTGGGTTGCGGATATTCCGTTAAGCGAGTTTCCATCCCCAAACGTCCAAAAGCCCTTGGCAATGCCAATGGAAACGGGTTTGAATTGGGCCGTGAGAAAATTGTTGGTGTAAGTAAAATTGGCGTTGGCGGTATCTGTAAACGAAATTACTTCCACTGTATCTGTGTATACACAGTTGTTTTTATATACCGTGGCCCAATAGGTGCCTGCCTGATCTACATAACGCTGGTTTACACTTGATCCGTTATCCCAACGAAGGCTATCTAAGCCAACGGAGTTTATTTTTAGCAGCACAGAATCATTGTGGCAAAGAAGAAAGCTTTGGCTGGTAATGGCTGCCGGTGGACGGATTACAATGCTGTCTCTGCGAAAGCAGCCCCCAGAATCGGTGGCGGTGAGTATATAAGTTCCTGGTTTTTTCAAAATGATGGTGGCCGAAGTATCTCCAGTATTCCACTTATATTTTGTGAAGTGGTTGGGGCCGGAAACGGAAAAACTGGAGTTGTTGCAAAAGGTAGTTCCACCAGATGAGGTGGAAATAGGAAAACCGGCCCCAAACCACGGTACAGAGTCTTTTCGGATTGTGATTTGCGCAGAACCCATGCAGCCGTTGCCGTTGTAGGCCGTAACCGTGTAGGTAGTGGTTGTTATAGGTTTGGCGATTGGGTTTTGGGCTGTACTATCATTAAGCCCAGCAGCTGGCGACCATGAGTAATAGAGTTGACCAACTCCGGTGGTTCTGGGCTTTATTTGATAGGATTCACCACAATAGAGCCGTGTGTCTTTGGGTAGCTTTAAGCTGATGAGGCTATCGGGTTTTATTTTGGCAGCATAGTGTCCCTGATTACCTACCGAGTAATATCCGAAGTGAGTGGTTTGAGAATGTTTTCCCATGATGTACGAGTTGCCCTGAAGATCAAAGGAAATGCCCATTGGGCCCTGGGCTGAAAAGTTTTGATAACGATCCGGATAGGCAACACCGGCCCATTGCCAGTTTCCTCCACTGTCAATTTTAGACACCAACAAGCTCTGCAATGAGCCAGATTTTATAGAATCAGCGCCAAATTTTAATTCTCCATTAAACAGCCCGGTAATGTAAGTCTCCCCCAACTTTGAAGTTCTGCCTAAAAAAGTACGCAGGCCTATGTTTCCTGATCCGGATTTTGGATCACCGACATTATGCGTCCAACTCCATTGTCTGTTAGGTTTAAGTTTAGCAATAAAGTTTCCATTTGAGGTGCCATTCAGTGTATCCTGATCAAAATAAAGGCTAGAGGTATATGGGCCGCCAACATACAGATTATTGTAGTCGTCATATCCTAGGTGCCTGTATTTAAGTGGAGGTATATTAGAGTTACAAAGCATGGTTTTCAACCATAGTTCCTGACCCGAAGAACTGAAGCCGGCTAAATAATAACTGAAGTTGCTTCCAGCGTTTATAACCGTTTGATTAGCGAACCTAAGCCGGGCGCTAAATGTACCGAGAACTACGGGTTGCCCCGTGTTGTTTACGGCAACCGTTGATATACGTTCTGAGTGTGAAACGCTTTTTACCCACTGCCAGTTTCCCGTTGAAGAAAGTTTAGCAATAAAAACCACATTGGTATCTAGCGTAAAAGATATACTTCCAAAACTTAAAGAGGTAGGAACAGGGCTGAGCTGCCATGCAAGTCCGGTAATAAATGTATTTCCATTATAATCACTTGCAATGGAATGGGTAGATACACTAATGGTACCTTCCGCTTTAGTAGCCCAAAGCCATTGCTGGTTTTGTGTGTTTAGCTGTGCTACAAACGCGCTTGAAACAGCTGGAAAAGCAGAGCTAAGGGAAATAGTATCGAAAGTAGCAGTGGTGAAGAAGTTGCCGGTGACTGTTAAAATACTATCGTGAAGGAGTGATATATCCGTAGCGGTGGATCTAAATGTTCTTCCCGGGCGTTGAGCCTCAAACTGAACTCCCCATGTCCATGCTCTTGATTTGCTGTATTTAGCAATGTAAAAACTGGTATCTGCAGCGGTTAAGGTTACAGCACCAAATGTTATCGAGTTTGTAAATGAGCCCAGCGCATAAAGGTTTCCGGCTGTGTCGCCTACCATTTTAATTATGCCATTGCCCGGGTTTACCTGTAGGTCATCTGCCCAGTCCCAAACAGGGCAATTATTTTGAGCTAGGGCAGGGGTAGCCACCAAGCCGTGTATAAAAAAGACTAACAAGATAAAACGTAGTTGTAACCGCATATAGCCTGAATTTGAAGAATGGGTACCAAAGATGAAATTTTTTGGTAGGAATAGGAAGACGGAATGATTTAATAATACGATGGTGTTATTCAGAGAATTTAGGGTGAGCTTGATACTCATCCCTAAAACCAAAAATCCCCGGCTTCAATAGGATTGAGGCCAGGGATAGAGAAAACAAGGGGTAGTAATCTGCTTACTGTATAATCAACTTTCCTGCCGAAGTATGATCATTAAATTTTACGTGATAGAGGCCCGAAGCAAAATCTGAGCAGTCAATGGGCTTTCCGGCTGCTGCTTCAATTGATTTTACCAGAGTGCCTTGCGTATTGTAAATCTTCACATTTCCTGATCGTTCCAATCGGAAGAAATCGGTTGCCGGATTGGGATAAATTCCTACATCAATTGTATGTTCATCTATGCCAATATGGCTTTCGCGGATTTGCCCGAAGGTGCTGTTGGGTGCGGCATCACTTGGGCCACTTGCAGAAATATCAAATGCACCGGTAAAACCAATCAGGTTAAAATCCACCTTCCCGCCAAGGGCAGCCAATGGAATACGGAAAATGGAGAAAAAGGAATCAGCCGTATCCAGTTCAAAATTTATAACAATGGGAGAGCCAGACGGTCCATAGGCTTCTGTGTAAACTGTAGGGAAAAAGCCGTTTTGGTAGCCATAAAGCAAAATGTCTGACTTCATGGATGTATTGGGCTGGGCAAAAATATTCGTCTGGTTAATGGCGTTGCCATCATTGGGATTCAGGTTGGTGTCTAATGCCAAGGCAAAACCGAAATCGTTGCCACGAGGGGCATTGTGGGTAATCTTTACATACAGAGAATCGTTGTTAGCGGAAAGAGTGTAGGACACTTCGGTTACATCCAAACCAAAGCTGTGATCATCCCCTGTGCCATCGGTAGCCACTTGTTTATAGGTTTGCGCTGCTGCCAATAGCGGCAGGCCCGCTAAGGCTGCGAGTAGTAATTTTTTCATCTTTTAATGTTTTAGTTCTTCTGTAAGATGAGGTGGGAGGAGGAATGGTTGCTTGTGATTGCTCCTAAGGACAGATCAATGATTTGGCAGCTAGGTAATGCTGCATCAAAAATGGAAGCCACAAAGTCACCAAGGCACAAAGTTTTCTTAGTGTCTTTGCGCCTTAGTGGCCCAAAAACTAATTAATTGGAATCGAGTTTCTTCTGAAAATGAAACCCTAAAATCTGATACCCTTTATCAAAGTAAAACTTATGAGAAGCGGCATTCCTTACATAGGTATTTAACTCAACCGTAAGGCAATTATGGGCTTTGGCCCAATTTTCAATTTCGGCCAAAAAGGCACCACCAATACCATTTGACCTGAGTTTAGGATTTACCACTACATGATCCAGTTCCAGTTGCTTTCCGCTGTAGAGGCGCTCTGTAACCC
>CAXBJE010000249.1:0-5365 GCA_963975525.1 uncultured Owenweeksia sp.
TCATTAATTTGGTGAGCTTCGATTTTCTGAAGTATGTTTCTAAATAATTCGAGGTAATTCCGGGAATTGATATTTGTTACTTATGGTTTCGGTGTTTTTAGAAAACCTTAGCGAAGTTCATTAAATGTAATTGTTTTACTACTGCTTTTCTTTATCTGTATTGCACCATAACTCGACAAAAAAGATGACTTGAGACAGATGAACTTTTGGAACATCTGACTCAAGTCATACACCCTCAATGTATTATGTGAAGCATATTTTGCAATGATATCATTGGTTTAGTACCCAGGGTTCTGTGTTATTTCGTTATAGCTTGCCAGTATTTCTGAAATTGGAATAGGAAATATATGGTAGTTGCTGTTTATAGTCTCGCCCATTTCGGCATCAACTGTTCCAGTTCTTACCAAATCAAACCATCTGTGACCTTCAAAGGCCAGTTCCAATCTTCTTTCGTCATAAATTGCTTGTCTTACCAGAGCCTGGGTATTAAGAGTGGCAGGATCTAAAGGAGCTAAACCAGCTCTTGTTCTGATATCGTCAAGTTCGCCAAGTGCAGCGGTTGGAGTTGCACCATTTTCATTAAGTGCTTCTGCGTAAAGTAAGATTACATCTGCTAACCTTAACTCAATCCAATCATGGTCTGGCCCGCCTGATTGTGGGAATTTTGGAGAGGCCAAAGTTGCCGTGTCGATAGTAACACTTCTCCTTAAATCACCAGGGCTGGCATCAAATGCGGCTATTATATCGGGACCTTTTGTTGGATCTAATGGCATTAGCGATTTGGTGTCTAAACCACCATACCACGACCAAAAATCTGAAAATTCATATTCATCAGAAATGGAACCTGATACTTGTGTGGCAAAGATGATTTCTGAGTTTAAATCGTTTGCTCCCCCAAAAATATCGGCAAAGTTGCTCTTTAGACTAATATTAGCTGCTGCCGCACCATTAACAACTGCCGCAAGATGAGTTTGTGCATTGGCGAAATCACCTAAATGCATGTAAACTTTTCCAAGTAATCCCTGGGCCGCATATTTAGAGGCTCTACCGTTAACAATGGTTATATCCAATGCTACGATGGCCTTTTGCAAATCTGGAATAATGATGTTGTTATACACATTGGCAGCTGGTTGCCTTGCCAAATTTATTCCATCACCAGATGGGTTTGGGCTGGCAGCCAAATTAACAGTAACATCACCAAACACCAGTACCAGTTTAAAGTATGAAAGCGCCCTTAAAAATCTGGCTTCACCAACTTCCGTTGCGTCAGAAGAATTCTCAATAACATTATTGGCACTGAGTATTGACTTATATAGAGCGGTGTAAAAAGGCCCAAAGAATTGATCTTCCATGGTTGTTAAATTCGGCCCAAATTCATCAAATTCAGTATATGGAGCTTCTTCCATATAGGCATTGTCTGCTCTAAAGTCTCCCATTACTGCCATTGGTGTAACCGCACCAAGCTGATAGTAGTAGGCTGCATTTAATATTGCACCAAACTCAGTTAATGAATTTGAACTTTGAAGGTTTGGTGGTTTTTGATCTAACTTTTCACATGAGGTTACTGCAATAAACAGTAAAGCCATCATACTTATATATAATTTTTTCATCGTTTTATTAATTGAAGTTAACATTGATACCGAACGTGAAGCTTCTTACGGTAGGGTTTGCACCTACTTGTACCCCATATGTGGTTGGCCCCAGGTAACCTGAATTTGTGATTTCCACACCTTCAGGATTAAATGATGTGTAATCATCGGCCATTAAGTACAGAAGGTTGGAACTTGCTACATATGCTCTTAGAGAACTTATTCCGGCTTTTTTAATCTTATCTGACTTGAAAGTGTAGCCTATAGTAAGATTTCTAAGGGCAACATAAGATGCATCTTGAATCATTGCATCAGTTTGATTGTTGTTTGCGATATAGATTTGCCCATTGTGGTCGGCAACGCCATCATCATCAGCATCAAACTCCGGCTGTAGTGCACGGCCAAATTGAGAACCGTAGTAAAGCGGATCAATGTTGTACACTTCGCCTCCGTGGGCTCCTTGCAGCTGTATGCTCAGGTCAAAATTCTTATAGGCAACCTGGCTGCTAATTCCCCAATAAAAGTCAGGGGTGTTTTGTCCGATTTTCACCAAATCCCCACCTTCTTCTACTGTTTTTGTTCTGTCAATTACACCGTCACCATTTTGATCAACAGCGTAACTGTATCCCGTTTCCTTTCCTGTGTATTCCAATGGGTCGGCCATGTATTTTGGTTCAACTCCACCAGTGGTTTGTATTCCCCACATTTCTCCTATTTGGCCTCCAACATAGTTTCTAAATACCGGGCCTCTACCAGATTGACCATAAATCACCTGTGGTAATTCATCAAGTCCACCCAAGTCTGTGATTTCTGAATTTACTGTAGATAGGTTTCCATTTATGCTCCAGGTTAAATCTTTCTGGCTGATTAGTGCAGCGCCCAGCTCCAGCTCTAGTCCAGAACTTGTAACGTCACCAGAATTCAGGGCAACAGTTGTAGTACCGTACACTTCTGATACACTTTGATTAATCAACATATCTTGTATCTCAGATGTGTAGTAATCCACCCCAAGGGTAAACCTGTTTTTTAAGAAACCTGCGTTAATACCATAGTTGGTTTCAGTATTGGTTTGCCAGGTCAAATCTGGGTTTGCCACATCTGAAGGTATGGTAAATGCGTTGCCAAATACTGTAGCCTGAGGGTTTAAAAGGCTAAGCGAATTATATGCTCCTAAAAATGATGTGGTACCTAATGTACCTCGGCTATAGCGTAGCTTTAAGCCTGTAAGTATTTCTGAGCTGTAGAAAGCCTCATTATGAACATTCCACCCCAATGATACCGCAGGGAAAGTTTCATATCTGTTATTGGCTCCAAATCTCGAATCTCCATCTCTTCTTACGGATACAGAGGCTAAGTAGCGGTCATCGTATGCATAATTAATTCTACCAAAAATGCTCTGTCTGGCAATGGTTTCATCTCTTTCTGAAACGGTAATATCTGCTGGGTTCAACAATCCGAAGTTTGGTGGCAACCCGTAAGGCACGTTGGTACCATTTAAGGCAATTCCCTTTGTGTAGAAATTTTGAAATTCATAGCCAATAATGGCAGAAACGTCATGCTTATCGCGAAACTTTTTGGTATAGTTCAAAGTGGTTTCACTCAAAACTGAAGATCTGTTGATGTTGGTTTGATCCAAAGCTGTTTGATTTGTACGACCCCTTGAATCAAACTCCAAGCCTTGCCAGAAGTAGTCTTCAGTGTTATTCATATCCCCACCCAAAACTGTTTTTAAATCAAGTCCCTTAAGAACAGAATACTGTAGATACGTATTCATATTACCATAAAAGGTTTTTTGATATCTATCGGTATTGTCAAGTTTGGTTGCAGGGCCGGCATCTCCAGAACCTCCAATTCCATTTCCGCTTCTACCATAATGCCAGTCTTGAGCCGTCATACCAGGTTCTAGTGAATAAATGCTGTTGTTGAAAGGAGAATCTCCACCTCTGTAACCATTGTCAAACGGATCTAGCCCTAAAGCCTGTGCCTGTTGATCTAGTTGTTGTACAAAAGCAATTGATGCTTCGGTGTGATAAATTGGGTGAATACTATGTGCACGGAGTAAATCTCTCATATCCGTACCTATTATGTCCCTGTCACCAAGTGAACCATTAATGTTTACTCCAGTTTTCCACTTGTCGTTTAATTTTACATCAACATTCAAACGCGCATTATATCTTTCAAACCTTTGATCCAGTGCTATACCCTCTGAATTTAGGTAACCTATGGACGCACGGTAGTTTACATTTTCGGTTCTTCCACCGATAGACAAATCGTGGTTATTGCTGATTCCGGTTTGAAAAAGCCAATCCTGAACATTTACTACATCAGGTGAATTTTTATAAGCGTTTATCTTATAATCCACTATGGCCGGATCTATTTCCGATACATCATATTTGCCGCTTGCTATTCCCGATTCCAATTCAGCAGCCCATTCTGCTGATGAAGGACGTGCGTCAAGATTATCTCTATACTTATTAGAAATGCTCAAATAAGAGTTGTAAGTGATGGTAGGACGGCCTGAACCAGCGGATTTACCTTTTTTGGTAGTTACCAATATTACACCGTTTGCCCCTCTGGAACCATAAATTGCTGCCGAAGCAGCATCTTTTAGAACCTCAATACTTTCAATGTCGTTTGGATTGATGGTAGCTAAACTTCCGGTGATGGGATACCCATCTACCACAACCAATGGATTTGAATTTCCGGAAATGGAAGAGGCAGCCCTAACTTGAATCTTAGGGTCAGCGCCTGGCTCCCCATCCTGATTTTGAATTAAAACTCCGGCCAACTTACCCGCTAAGGCATCATCAACACGGTTGGCCTGAATAGCAGCAACTTCTCCACCTTTTACCTGAGAAATTGCACCAGTATTGTGAGACTTTTTTCGAGTTCCATATCCAACAACAAGTGCTTCTTCCAAAAACTCAGAAGACTCATTGAGGACAACGTTAATTTTTGTTTTGCCCGCTATGGGTATACTTTGGGTTTCAAATCCAATAGCCGAAAATTCTAAAGTTCCATCAGATGGAACCTTGATGGAGTAGGCTCCATTCATATCTGTTGCCACTCCAACAGCAGTAGAGCCCTTAAGAATAACGGATACTCCTGGTACCGTTACACCATCTGTGCCTTTTACTACACCAGTAACCGTAACGTCCTGGGCATGCAGTTGCATTCCAAAACCTGATAAAACCACAAAAAATACACTCAAGGTGATTTTTTGAATGGTTTTTAATGCCAGTAATCGTGTTTTCATTTGATTGTTTTAAGGTGAATTATTCATTTGAGTTAATCAATGGAAACAACCACAAACCTTTAAGCAGTGCATAATAATTGCATAGTTTTGCAACTCCTTAAGGGTGCATAAAATTTATAAAGTTCCGTTGGCCAATGGATATTTAAAATTTTGTTGTTCCCGTATTTTTGAATGGATTGGCTGCAACCAATCCATTTTTTTTATTTGTAATTGATCTTTACTTTTTGTGTTTAGCCAAAAAGCATCTTTAACGGTGGTGTTTTTAGGTTGACATTTTATGATTCCTTTAATAGCTGGCTTTTGCGAGCCACCTTTCAGGTATGTTCTTTCAACTCCTAATATGCGTATATGCCTGTGCTTGGATGACAAATGGTTAACAGGCTTAAGATGGTTAGCCTCTATTAAATCTCTACTTTGTTTAATGGGGGCGTTTACCCGTGAGGCATAAACTATTTCCGAAAAACTGTTAAGCCCCTGCATAAATCTAGTTTTTTGCCAAGATTTGATTTCCATCCGTTCG
>CAXBJE010000250.1:0-5360 GCA_963975525.1 uncultured Owenweeksia sp.
CCTTCAAGGTAGCATCGGCTCGTTCTAATTCTGAAGCTATAAAAGCGGGCGCATCTGTTTTATAAGCCGTTTCAAATTGAGTTATTCTGTTTTTATTGGTGAAGAACAGCCCCAGGCCAATAATTACCAACAAGGCTCCAGCCACTAATGTGGGGATGATGTACGCTTTGGCCAAATCGGTTTTACCCACTTGCCAAAACCCAAGGCTGATGGCTAAAAACACTACCCCTGCCAGTACAAAAAATGGTGTGGAAACTAATTCGGCTTTTGCCCAATCGGTGGCGGCTTTTAATATGTCCATGGTATTAGTTTAATAATTAATAATGTGCTCTTTAGCAAAACGGAGTTAGTTTGAGTGATTTCTTCAGGAAATCGTATCGACAACAAGCCGTTTTGTATTTGTTTCGATACAAATTCACAAATTGAATTCAATCAACATGACAAAACTAGCCTTCCGCATTCTAAAATAAGGTTCTCCTTAATTATATACTCCAGCTAATCCCTGTTTCTTTTTCGGAAAGCTCCCATAACCTTTTGGCGGCCGTTTTATCCTTGGCGTGAGGTTTTAGTTCGTGCGAACCTACAGGACCCACCCAATTGCTTCTTCCTGTTGGGCCATAAAAAGCGGTCTCATCTAAATCGGGTTCCGTAGCGCACATCAATTCCGGGTAAGCGCCATTTTCTGCTGGTTGGGTAAGTGGAGATAATTTCATCATACCAAAAATGAGTTTCATCATAAAGCTACCGCTGGTGCTGATGAGTGATGTTCTGGAAGAACCCGGGTGACAGGCATAGGCTTTTACTCCCGTTTTTCCTGCTGCAGCTAATCGGTCCTGCAATTCGTAAATAGTCATGATTTGCGCCAGTTTGCTTTGGCTATAAGCATCGTTGGGCGTGTAATCTTTGTCCCAATTCAAGTCATCAAACTTGATGGCTTTAATGCCCATATCATATCCCAGGCTGCCTACGGTTACAATACGTCCGTTTGATTTTTCAATTAATGGATACAGCAAAGCCTGTAGCGTAAAGTGTCCAAAGAAATTCACGCCCATTTGGCTTTCCCAGCCATCTTTTGTGATTTGTTGCTTGGGCACCTGGGCAATGGCACCGTTGCACATTAATGCATCAATGCGGTCTACTTTTTCCAATACCTCGGCAGCAGCTTTCTTTACAGAAGCTTGCACACCTAGGTCCATGGTGATGTTGATGACATCAATGTTGTTTCCAAGAAGTTGCTTGAGCTGAGCTGTTGTGTCTGCCGCTTTCTTCGGGTTGCGGTTCAGCATTACCACCTTTGCTTTTTTAGAAAGTAGAATGCGTGCCGCTTCAAAACCAGTACCGCTGGTTGTTCCGGTAATTACAAATGTTTTGCCGCTTAAGTCCTTTATTCTATCAGGCGTCCAGCCTTTTTTGCCAAATGGATTCGTTGTACTCATCATATATGTTATTTGAATTATTGGTCTTATTTGATGGTACAAAGATGCGGGCAGGCTTAGGATGCCATGTTATACACATTTTCGAAAGGTGTATACTTTTTGGCAATACCTGCTGCGTTTACCTCTTCCAAAGTTTAAACCTTTGGAAGAGGTTGCAAGTATTAATTACATAGTCGGAATTAGTCTGCTGCTTGGATGCGTTTGTAGCGTACAAAAGCAACAATACCAAGAATAATCAGAAAGGCAACTTGCATTCCATAAGGTTCATTGCGTGTGATATGAGTGGCTATGGCTCCAACCATGGTGGCGGCCAATCCTAAAGCCGCTAATGGAGAAAGGAAATGCCATTTCTTGATCAGGAATGGAACATTCATCCCAATTGCTCCCAGTATTTCAAGCGTTCCAATTAATTTGATGATAGTGGCAGAAAGTTCCGCAGCATAAGGCATCGTTTCAACATATTGGTCAAAAGGGGTAAAAATTTTCATGGCTCCAGCCATTAAGAAGGCTAAAGTCATTAGTCCTTGTAGTATCCAAATGATAATGTTTGTTGTTTTTGAGTTCATGGTATTTTGTTTTTTTATTAATTACTTCATTACACATATAATCTCCAGAGCCACATCTTCTCCTACCACAAAACCTCCGTCAGAGCCCACGCCAAAGTCAACCCGATTTATTTGCAGGGTGCCGGTAAAAGTTTTATTGGCATAAGTAAATTGGATGCTTACATTTTTGGAAACTCCGTGCATGGTGAGTGTTCCAGTGGTTATATAGCCTTTGTAATTGAAGTGGACTTAAAACAAATGCTCGGGTACTTTTCTACTTCAAAAAAGTCATCTGTTTTAAGATGCTCATCACGCTGTTCATTTTTGGTGTTGATGGTGGCCGCATCAATACACACATTAAAATGAGAGTTTGCCAGGTCGTTGGTGTTGAGGTTAAACGTCCCCTTCATGCCTCTAAAAGTGCCCTCCACCGTTTTAACAGACCAATTAGAAATTTCGAATTTTACGAAAGAGTTGGCGGAGTTGATGGTTGGTTGAGCAAAAGAGGCCTGCGCACTAAGTAGAGCAAGGATCCAAATGAAAATGTGCTTCATCATAATTTCTATTTTAATTATGATGCAAACATCTCCCTAAACTAAAACCTGTGCATTCACCTAGGTTAATTAATGCAGAGAATTTAGGTTATAGATTTTGCCCATTCGCTGCGTATTCTGCTTAGCGCTTGGGGAGTGATGCCCAAATAAGAAGCAATCATTTTTTGAGGTACGCGGTTGTAGAGGTCTGGGTATTCTTCCAGAAAAAATTGGTAGCGTTCCCAGGCTGTAGCACTCATCAGCATAAGCACTCGGTTTTGTAAGGTGCCCACTCTACGAATGGCTTTTTCGAGACCTGTTCTCGCCATTTCGTCTGTAATTTCTTTTGCGGGTTCTAGCTCTATAATTTCAGAGTCTTCAAGCGCGTCTACAAACAATTTTGTTGGGCCTTGTATAAAAGCTGCTTGTAAATCGCCCACAATCCAATCTTCGGGACCAAACATGTAAATGTGCTCTTTGCCTTTAGCGTCTATAATGTAACTACGGAGTAGGCCTTTTACCACCACATACGACTTTAAATGCGTGTCGCCCTCTCTTTGAAGTATTGTTCCTTTGTTAACCGGCTTAGATGAGCTTCTGTCGAAAAGCATGTTTTCAATATTGTTTTTATGAAACAACTAATGTCCCCATTGCTGCTGATGCAATATTACGTTGGTGAAATTAGAGAGCCGAGATTTACATCATTTATTCTTTGCGGTTTCCAACCAGGTTTATCAATTTGTTGGTTGTATCAAAGATCATCACTGAACTCAGTTGCATCGATATCCGGAATTTTGAATGATGAATACTTTTTGGGATTCACTTATCTCCTAATGGCAAGCCTAGCTTGGAAAGTCAGTGAGGTTTACATTTCTGGAATGAGTTTCATTACGAATCCTAAAATATCCTCCCAGCATCAGAAAAAAAGAGGGTAGTATAGAAAAAAGCAAAAGAAGGATTAGATTGAGGGTGTTGTTCAATTGGGGTAAAAGTGAAAATGGTAAATTAAAACCAATTGTGTATAAATGATAAAATAGCCATATGCCTCCGGGGCCATTCTTCCAATCCAGGTCTCCACCTGAATCAACTATACATATTAGCCATAGTGAACATCCTATAATGGCTATTAGTGCGTAGTTCCAGAGTTTCATCTTGTTTTCTCCTCTAAAAATAACATATCCGCTGTAGCTGTAGGCCGCGAAAAGGATGAGTATATGAATAATGGCGTAGATCGTACTCCACAAACTGTTGTAATCTAAATAACCATAACCCAACACCCAAAGAGATAAGAGCGATATAACCAAGTGGGAGAGAAGGGATTTTAGTTTCAATGTTTGCAGCTTTGATTATTTATTGGCTTATTTACTTCACTCCCTAAAATTCATATTCTCTATAAACTCCCTATCGGTAAGGCTTTTCAGGAAGACCACTAAATCCTGCTTTTCAGTGGTGGTGAGGTTCAGTGGTTTTAGTATAGGGTTTTTGTTAGGATGTGCTGCCCCGCCATTATTGTAATGTTCTATCACTTCTTCCAAAGTAGAAAAACGGCCATCATGCATATAGGGGGCGGTAACTTCCACATTGCGTAATGAGGGAACTTTAAATACAGCCTCATCTTCTGCTAATCCCGTAAGGCGGGCGCGGCCACGGTCAGCGTAAGCACTGTCTAAACCATTGTTTTGAAAGCTATAATCCGTCAAGTTGAAACCACCATGGCAGCTACTGCAATTGGCTTTTGTACCAAAAAACAAATCCATTCCGCGCTTTTCACTTTCGCTTAAAGCGGAGGTGTTGCCCTGATACTGGAATTTGTCATAAGGGCTGTTTCCGCTAATAAGCGTACGCTGAAAGTTACTGATGGAGCGGGTAATCATAAAGGGATCCGGTTCACGGTCATAGGCCTCACGGCTCATTCGTATGTATTCCGGGTCTTTTTTTAGGATGGCGGCAATGGCCAACATATCATGTGCAAACTCATTGTGCTCCTGTATGGGCACCAGCACCTGCATTTCCAGGGTGGGCACACTTCCTTCTCTTAATAAATAGGGATGATAACCCACGTTGGCCAATGAAGGTGCATTGCGCACTCCGGGCCGGTTTTCCACTCCCGGGCTAAAGGCTTTATCATCCGCAAAAGCGAGGTTGGCCTTGTGACAGCTGGCACAGCTTATAGTATTATCAACAGAAAGTATTGGGTCGTAAAACAGCTTTTTGCCCAACTCCCAACGGGCTTTGGTATATTCATTTCCTTCCGGGAAGCTCATTTCGGGGAATCCCTCAGGAATAACAAGTACGGAGTTTTGGTTTGGATTTGGAGTATCAGGAGCTTGCTTAACACATGCCACCAAAAAGAAAACAGCTAGCCCAAAGGCTAAAGCTATTTTCAATATGTTGTTGTGTGTGGCTTTCATGCTCCCAAAGTTAAAAAGGACTACTGTACTTCGGGTTGGTCAATAAGTCTTCGTCCGTAAAGGTTTTTAAAAAGGCCACCAGATCGGCCTTATCCTGAGTGCTGAGGTTTAACCCACCAGAAACCCGTGTGTATTCCAAAGCAGGGTCAACAGTTTGCGATTGGTGAATACCGCTGTTGTAATGTTCCACTACCTCTTCCAAAGTTTTAAATCGCCCATCATGCATATAGGGCGGGGTAACTTCCACATTTCTCAGTGATACTACTTTAAACTTACCCTTGTCGTTTGGGTTTTGTGTGGCTCTCTCACGGCCAATGTCCTTTATGTCAGCATCATTATCAAGACCATTGTTCAAATAGCGATCAACTTTAAAGTTACGCCCACCGTGGCAATGGGCGCAATCGGCACCAGAGAGGTTTGGGAAACCGGGATTAA
>CAXBJE010000251.1:0-5334 GCA_963975525.1 uncultured Owenweeksia sp.
TGCCTTTGTTCTTCGCGTATCAGGGTACTTACATCCACAGTCTGGTTTAAGATTTGGCTGGCTCTCAGGCTATTTTTGAGTTGTACCATGATTTTTACATAACGCTGGCGGGCGGTCATCAACGCCTTGATCTGTCGCAGTTCCTGGGTAGGTAAGTGGTAAGGTTGCAGCTTGTGCCGGTGGCCAATGGCGTAGGAGGCTATGCGGTAAGCATCCACCGCATCAGTCTTTCCCTTTGGATACCCAGAGAGCTTTTTAGCTCAAAGGGGTTGATCATGTAAAACCTCACGTTGCTTTCACTTAAGAGCCACGCCAGCAAAGCACCATAGTAACCAGTATGCTCCATAGCTACTTCAGTACACCTAAGGTCAAGTTGGTTCACCCATTTGGCAATAGCTTTTGGCTTGTTTTCGATGATGCCCCTCTTGATTACCCTATGGTCCTGATCCAGAGTGCAGAAGTCTAATTTGTCTTTGGAAACATCAATGCCCACAGTTAGCTTTTTCATAATTTTACGATTTAAGAATCCAGAAACTGAGACAACCATAGGGCTTTTGCTATCGCTATTAATAAGCCTGGGAGCTTAACATTCTAAATGGCAATGGACCAGTAAAGAGGAGTAAAGGACTAATGCTCAACCTAAATCCTTGATTTGGTAGTCGAACTAGTTCACCTTTACCCTCTGGTTGTTTCAGAAATTCTGAAAAGGTTTTTACTCCCTTAAATTTACAGGAGGCTAATCTAATAGCGATAGTCGAAGCCCACATAAAAAGGTCAGGATTGCACTTCGACTATCGCTGAGTGTGACAAGAAATAGGAGTGGCCGAAAACTATAAGCCAGATGCAGCAACCCTGGAAGTGGTTTATCAAACTTTCAAAAAAAACGATATAAATTAATGAACTACAACAGAATAACCCCTTCCCTCAAAACCCAGCTGGAAAATATTGTTGGGAGAGATTTCGATAATGATAGTGCAGAAATACTCAAGGAATACTCTCATGACGAAACCGAGGACCTGAGCTATTTGCCGGAGTTGGTGTTGAAACCCCAAACGCCTGAGGAGGTATCTCAAATATTAAAGATATGTACCGAGAATAAAATTCCGGTAACGCCAAGTGGCGCACGTACAGGGTTAAGCGGAGGAGCTTTACCTGTAATGGGTGGTGTAAACCTCTCGCTTGAGCGGATGAATAAAATTATTGAGATAGATGTGCGAAACCTACAGGCCACAGTAGAGCCGGGAGTTATCAATCAGGTTTTTCATAATGCTTGTAAAGAAAAAGGCCTGTTTTACCCACCAGATCCCAGCAGCTGGGGCAGTTGTTTTTTAGGTGGAAATCTCGCTTTGAATGCCGGAGGACCTAAGGCTGTAAAGTATGGTGTTACCAATGCCTATGTTTTGAATTTAGAAGTAGTTCTACCAACAGGCGAGATTATTTGGACAGGTGCCAATGTGCTTAAAAACAGCACGGGTTACAATCTTACTCAACTGATGGTAGGTAGTGAAGGAACCCTGGGGATTATTACTAAAGCCGTTTTTAAGCTAATTCCCTACCCAAAACACAACCTGCTAATGTTGGTTCCTTTCGCTTCTGCGGAAAAGGCTTGCGAGGCGGTGTCGGCTATTTTTAGGGCCGGTATTACCCCTAGCGGTATGGAGTTTATGGAGCGCGATGCCATAGACTGGACATTGAAATACGTGGATGAAGTCCAACTCCCAATTGGAGATGAGGTTCAGGCCCACCTGCTGATAGAAGTTGATGGCAATGATGAAAACGTGCTTATGGATGATTGCCAGAAGATGGCCGAAATAGTGGAGCAGTTTGGGGCTGGTGAAGTGCTTTTTGCAGATAATCAATCCGATAAGGATGCGCTATGGAAATTGAGAAGGCGGGTAGGAGAGGCGGTAAAATCTCATTCAATATATAAGGAAGAGGACACAGTAGTGCCACGAGCGGAGCTGGCCAAACTACTAAAAGGGGTAAAAGACATTGGTAGCAAGTATGGTTTTAAATCGGTTTGTTATGGCCATGCCGGTGATGGCAATCTTCATGTAAATATTGTGAAAGACAATATGAGTGATGAGGCTTGGGAAAATGAACTTCCAAAGGGAATCCGTGAGATTTTTGAGTTGGTAAAATCACTAGGGGGAACTATCAGCGGGGAACATGGTATAGGTTTGGTACAAAAGGATTATTTGGATGTAGTTTTTTCTGATAAGATGATTGACCTCCAAAAAGCGATAAAATTGGTGTTTGATCCTGCTCAAATTCTCAACCCCGGAAAGGTATTTCCTTGACCAATAGACCAAAACATTGTAATGCTGTTGTGAAATATATTTGTAAGGTATTTTGGAGATTTAGTTATTCTATTTACTGGCATTCCGGTTTAATATTAAATTATTCAAAATATTTGGGTGACCTCTGCCAATAGGGTTAATAAATATACCGAACAATAGAAACGCAACAAATGACTTCCAATTTAGACGGTTCATCCCTTCTAACTTTAATACCACATCAAAGCTTCACTTACCTAATCTCTTTTGGTATATGAAGTGCTTGTTGATAGATGACAACCCTATTGATCTCATGGTAAATGAGAAGGTTCTTTCTACCTGCTTTGCAGATTTGGAAATCACAAAGGTGCTGTCTGGTGGCGAAGCCCTGAAGTATTTGGGCAAAGTGGAAAGTCTCCCTGAAATTATTCTCCTGGACATCAATATGCCGGAGATGAATGGTTTTGAGTTTTTGGAGGAGTATAAGCGGCTATTCAAAAACAATTCATCCACCAAAATATATATCCTATCCTCCAGTATTGACCCCACCGATATCAATAGGGCCAACGAAGAAAAAGAAGTTAAAGACTTTATGAGAAAGCCGCTCAATGTGGAGGAGGTAGAATCTAAGTTGAAATAACCTAAAGAGCTGGCTAATTTAAGTTTGTCGCAAACTATTTAGTGCTGGTGTTAAAGAAAGTATTTCCTTACTTATGCCGGTATTGAAATCAAACAAATCAGCACATGCGACACTTTTTATTTACCTGCGCAATTCTCTTTTCATTCAATTCATTTGCAAGCCACTTATTAGGTGGTAACATTACCTGGGAATGTGCGGGTAATGGCCAGTACATTTTCACCCTGGATTTGTATAAGGACTGTTCGGCTTCTGCTGCTACATTTGGCCCTACTCAACAAATTAGCGGGCCTAATGGTACAATGACCTTAAACCTGGTGAGTATTAACGATATGTCCATTGCATGCTATAATAACAGCAATGGCTGCGGTAGTGTCAGTCCGGTGGGTACCGAATTATGGACCTTTAAAAGCAGCACCCCCGTAACACTTACGGGAACTCCACCACCCGCTGGCTGGGATTTTACATATAGCAGCTGCTGCCATGCGGCATCGGTTAATAATGGGGCGAATCTTAATGTGTATTTAAGGTCTAGGATGTATAATTCCGGAACCGGTTGCTACTCTTCACCCTATTTTATTTCAAATCCTTCGCAGCCCATTACAGGTTACAACAGGTCTATCAGTACCATGGCCCATTCGCCTCAGGCCTCTGATTCTCTTTACTATAGGTTCGCGCCATCTCTTATTGCTACCAATACCCCTGCACCTTACACTGCTGGTTTTAGTTATCAAAGTCCTTTTCCAAACCCAAACACCAATGCTGCCAATGGCCCTGTTAGTATAAATGGACAAAATGGCTTAATAAGTGTTGATGTACAGGCGGGCACTACAGGACTATACTATTATACAACTGTTGTAGAACAATGGAGAGGAACTACACTGGTTTCTGAAATCTTCAGAGATGCCTCTACTGGAGTGTTATTAAGTACACCAGCAAATAATGCCCCTATTGTAGCTTTAGATACTACTCTTTATCCACAGGTTAACCGAAACGGAAATGTGTACACAATGGATGCCTTACCCGGTGATACATTATCCTTTAATATAGTGGCTAATGATCAGGATTTTTCAATGAGCTCCAGTAGCTTTCAACAAATCACCTTTTCTGCTCAGGGATATGCATTGGATACCACCTGGGGTGGGACAAATAACTTTGTTAATAAAGCCACTTTTACTCCCGTTGGTCCTCAAACCGGATTTGTAACGCAATTGAAGAATGAAGTAAGATTTAATTGGATTGTAGGCAATGAGCATATTAACGGAGCATCAGCGAGGTATGTGTTTAACATGAGATTTGTTGATGATCATTGTCCCGCAGTAGGTGTAAGCAATTCAATTTTGCAGGTTAATATAAAACCAGCAGCCCGCATTGCCAACGATACTGTAGGGGTTTGCCTGGGAGACAGTATTACCCTTACAGGAACCACAGCCAGCGGGAACTATAGCTGGACACCCACAAATACTTTGATTGGTGGTAACACCGCTAATCCCACTGTGTATACTTCTACCTCCGGATTTTACTATTTAGAAGATCCTTCAAATCCTGGTTTTAAAGATTCGGTTTATGTGCGGGTTTCCCCAAAGGGATTTTTCAACCTCTTATTTACCAACGGGCAGCTAACCGTAACGGATAGTGTGCAGACCACAACCAGAGTTTGGTACTACAACAGCATACCGTTCAACTATACCTATGATACCCTTACTCCATTTGGATTGGGAGATTATTATGTGGTGGCAAAGTCTGGTGTTTGTCAGTACACTTCTGATACCGTAAGTATTACAGCTGGAATGAGCTTTTCAGTAACAGCTCCTAATATCGGAGTTATAAAGGGACACCTTCCATGATACCCGGGAGTTGGGGGAATAACCTTTCAGGTAAATCAAAATGTAAATGTGAGTTGGGTTTCCATTCCCGGTATTAGCGATGTGTATGGCAAAACGGGCGGCTATGACCTAAACCTAAAAGTTTATGATAACACCCAGACAGAAATCTTCAATACAGATGTGACTATAGCCAGACCTATAGATAATGTGTTAAAAGTGCCTACCAATCTAAATTTAATGGCAAATCAGGATTACACTATTGTGGTGAGTGGCGATACCGGTTATGCCTTTAGCCTGTATGATAATATGGCGCTGCCGGCCACGCCCCAAAATGTAGGCTTTACCGTTAAAGCCTTATTGGGAGGAAATGCTGGTCAGTTTCCAACAACCCCGGTTACCTACGCATTACCCATTTCTTTGGGAATTGATAGAACGGTAAGTCTTGATGAACTTAGCGAAAACGATTGGAGTATCTATCCTAATCCGGCCAAGGAGCAAATACATATTGTTGGATTGAGTGGTGCCTCTACTATTGAGTTGCATGATGTAAATGGTAAAGTGGTGCGGACAATCTTCTTGAAAAAAGATCAAACGG